>JBCCEW010000011.1 GCA_039030075.1 Myxococcota bacterium
CCCCCCCCCCCCCCCCGGCCCCGCCCCGCCCCGCCCCCGGCCGGTGCGTCTCCATCGCTCTGCTTCGCGCGGGGCCCCCACCCTCCACCACCCCTGGGCGGGCGGCGGGCGCCCCCCCCCCCCCCCCCACGACCAAGGGTCTTTAGAACGAGTTGTCCACCGAGGCCGTGATGTTCACGGACTGCTGGGTACCCGCGTTCGCACCGGAGTTCACCGTAGCCTGGGTGATACCGGTGTTGTTCGACAGCGCTCCGCCCGTCACGCGAGCCGAGTTGTCCACGGTGCCCTTGCCAAGGGACGCATTCAGCACCTTGTTGTTGGACACTTCGTTGTGCAGGTCGGTCATCGACACGATCGCGTCGGCGCCAGCCGCGATGCCGTGATCGTCAGCGATCACGGCGCTCACCGTCTGACCGGCGATCGAGTCGTCGCCGCTGGCCTTGATCTCCACCGAGTTGTCGGTGGCATCGTGGCCGGCCGCGATGTTCTCGTGACCGTCGGCGTCGACTTCCATCGAGTTGTCGGTGGCGTCGCCCGTGCCCGAAGCCACGGAGTCATCGCCATCGGCGTCGACTTCCTGCTCCATGGAGTTGTCGGTCGCGTCGCCGTTGGCCGCCGCAATGCTGCCCTTGCTGGCGTCAGCCTGGGCGGAGTTGTCGGTGGCATCGCCGTTGGCGGCCGCAATCGCGCCCTTCTCGGCGTCGGCCTCGGCCGAGTTGTCGGTGGCGTCGCCCGTGCCCGAAGCCACGGAGTCATCGCCGTCGGCGTCGACTTCCTGGTACTGCGAGTTGTCGGTGGCGTCGCCGGTACCCGAAGCGATCGAGTAGTCGCCGTCCGCGTCGACTTCCTGCTCCATGGAGTTGTCGGTCGCATCACCATTACCCGCAGCGACGGACTCGTCCTTGGCGGCGGCCGCGGTGGCGGTGGCCGTCTTGGTGTCGTTGTCCTCGTAGACCGAGTTGTCTGTCTTCGTGACGGTGTTGGTCTTCGTGTCGTTGTCTTCGTAGACCGAGTTGTCCGTCTTCGTGACCGTCTTGGTCTTCGTGTCGTTGTCTTCGTACACCGAGTTGTCTTCGTAGGACTTCGTGTCGTTGTCCTCGTAAGTCTTGGTGTCGTTGTCTTCCTTGGTGATCGTGACGGTATTGGTCTTCGTATCGTTGTCTTCGTAGACCGAGTTGTCTTCGTACGTCTTGGTGTCGTTGTCCTCGTAGACCGAGTTGTCGGTCTTCGTGGCCGTCACCGTGTTGGTCTTCGTGTCGTTGTCTTCGTAAGTCTTGGTGTCGTTGTCCTCGTAGACCGAGTTATCGGTCTTCGTGGCCGTCACCGTGTTGGTCTTCGTGTCGTTGTCTTCGTAGACCGAGTTGTCGTCCTTGGTCAGCGTCACCGTCTTGGTGTCGTCGTCCGAGTACGTCGAGTTGTCGGTCTTCGTGTACGTCTCAGTGTTCGTGGCATCGTTGCCGGCTGCGACCGAGCCCTTTTCGGCCTCGACCTTGCCGGCTGCATCGCGCTCTTCCGCCGCGGCGCCCGTCGCAACGAGGGCCGCCAGGGGGGCGGTCAACAACGCGAGCCAGATCCTCTCGAGCTGCATGTGCTTTTCCTCCGCATGGTTCAGAAAATGGAATCCGCACTACGCAGACTCCCGTCCTGGCGCTCTGGACTGCACGGTGCGTGCCAGACCCGACGGAAGATTCCGAAGGCACTGAAACTGAAGAGGAATCTCGAAACTCACGAACACCTCGGGGAAGCCCAGCACCGCAACGTGTACGGGAAGCCGTACAGCTGGGCGGGTTTGGTGCGGTTGGGGTGTACGGGAACCCTTACACCTGGGGGAGCTCGGACCAACCGGCAAGTAGGGAGCCCAAGTGGCTGCAATGTAGAACGCTTTTGGATCTGACCCGTGCGCTCGGCCGAGACGCCGATTTCCCGTGACCGCCGCGCAACCGGGGGAAACTCACCAGTTCACGAAGGTGTGTATCCACACGCCGAACGACAGGAGAGAACGCGAAACACCGGGCTGCTGAGACGCGAAAGCGGATGTTCTGAACGGGAGGCCACGAAGGTTGGCTGAAGCGGTGTTAGCTGGGCTGGACGGTGAATACGAAGAGGGCTCCTTTCTCTGGATCGGAGTCGAGCCCTCTCTTGCGCGAGAGCTCCGCGGACTCCTGCCGGCGGGGGCCCGGGTCGAAACCCATGCGGCGGCGGGCAGTCCTCGCGCGAACGGGCGCGAGCCGGCTGACACCCCGCATCACGACGCCATCCTTCTCGACGCCACCGTGTTCCCGCGCCGTGAACGCGAACGGCGGGTGAACGAAGTCCTCGGCGAGATCTACCGCGCGGACCCCCGCACCCAGCTCGTCGCGCTCGTGCCCGGCGACGACCCGGACGCCCTCCTGGCTTCCGTGCGCGCGGGCGTCCGCGACGTCCTCGCACCGGGCTCCGATCCCACCGAGATCTCCGCGGCGCTCCAGAGCGCCGCGCGGATGCGTCGACTCCTGGAACTCCGCGAGGGCCCCTTACCCAGAACCGAGCGACTCGAGACCCTCGGGCAGATGATCGGCTCGAGCGCGGAGATGCGACAATGCTTCTCCCTGGTCCGCCGGGTCGCGTCGAGTGAGGTCCCGGTGCTGATCACCGGCGAGAGCGGCACCGGGAAGGAGCTCGCAGCGCGCGCCATTCATGAGAGTGGCGATCGCGCCTCGGGGCCGTTCGTGCCGATCAACTGCGCCGCCATTCCGGAGCCGCTCCTCGAGGCCGAACTCTTCGGGCACGAACGCGGCGCGTTCACGGGCGCGGGCCAATCGCGCCCGGGGCACGTCGAGGCGGCCGACGGGGGAACCCTCTTCCTGGACGAGATCGGGGAGCTCGCTCCCTCGCTCCAGGCAAAGCTGTTGCGCTTCCTCGAAGATCACACGGTCGTGCGTGTCGGCGGCCGCCGGGGTATCCCGATCGACGTCCGGATCGTGGCCGCGACGAACCGCGATCTGGCGCAGGAGGTCACCGAAGGCGCCTTCCGTCAGGACCTCTACTACCGGCTCGCGGTCTTTCAGCTTTCCATGCCGGCCCTCCGCGAGCGCCCGGGCGATACCATCCCGCTCGCCCGTATGTTCCTCGAACGCTACGGAGACGGTCGCCCGAGCCAGGCCCTGCGCCTCACGCCGGACGCGGAAGAGGCGCTGCGCAACGCGCCGTGGCCTGGCAATGTCCGCGAGCTGATCAACCGCGTGCGCCGCGCGATCGTGGTGGTGGATGGGCCGACGATCGGGGCCGAGGAACTCGGGCTGAGCGAGTGGGTGCCCGAACTTCCCGCGCGCCCCCAACCTCTACGCGAAGCGCGGCAACAGGCCGAAGCCGAGTGCATCCAGCGCGCACTCGAACACCACGAAGGCAACAAGTCGGGAGCCGCGCGAAGCCTCGGGGTCAGTCGCACCCAGCTGTACGAACTGATGCACCGACACGGACTCGGAACGCTCTGGAGCGCGCGGGCGTAGCCCGGACCGTACTAGGCGCGGAGGCTCTGGGGCAGACCGCCGAGCGCCTTGTGAACACGGCGCTTCAGCCGCTGGCCTTCGGGCGCGAGCTTCGCAATGTCGGTCTTCACCAGGAAGGGGTCGATGCCGCCGTACTTCTGCACGGTGCGGAGCGCGCGCGTCGTCACGCGCAGCGGCACCGGGCGCTTCAGCGCATCCGAGTAGAACGTGACGTTCTGGAGGTTCGGATCGAAGCGGCGGTTCGTCTTGCGATTCGAGTGCGAGACGTTGTGGCCGAACTGGGGTTTGGTGCCGAGCAGATCGCAGCGACGCGCCATGGCGGTCTTCCTGTGCGCGCGGGGATGGACCGCGCGGGGTCGAGATGGAGCCCGGGCGTGGGCCCGAGGCGAACCGGGTAGGTAGCGAGGGCGCCGAGGCCGGTCAAGCCGTCCGCCCCCTCGGGGCCACTCCGTCATCGCGGCAGGCGCCGCCCGGGTATCTACCCGAAATACTGCATGAATTCCGCTGCGGTGCAGCCGTCCAACTGCGGTCGGAAGGCCCGTGGGCCCCGCTCCCGCGCCCAGAGCCGGCACGCCGCTTGCTCTCCCAGGAGGCGCGCCCCCCGAGAACCCTGTCCCAACCCTGGAAAGGAGGCTGGAACATGACCGTCTACGACGACTTCGATTCCCCCGCCGTGCGTCCCCCGAACCCCGGGATCGCTGCGGTCCTGTCCGTGCTGCTACCGGGCCTCGGGCAGGTCTACACCGGACGCCTGACCGCTGGCGGCGCCTGGTTCCTCGGAACCCTGTTCTGCTACTGGGCCGTGCTGCTCCCCGGATTCCTGGCCCACGCCGTCTGCATCTGGTCGGCGTATCGGGGCGCCAAAGAATGGCGCGGTTACTGATCCCGCCCCCTCGCCGACGACTGCTGACGCGGCCCCCCCTCTGATTGTCCCCTCCGCGTTCGCGCGGGTCGTCTAGAATCGGGGCGAGCTCCGAACGGAGCTCGGGGGACAGAGAGGGTGATTCGCTTCCTGCACTCGGGCGATTGGCAGCTCGGGATGACGCGGAGCGTGCTCGACGACGAAGCGCATGCGCGGTACGTCGAAGCGCGTTTCTCGTCCATCCGTCGCCTCGGCGCCCTTGCCGAAGATGCGCGCTGCGAGTTCGTGGTCGTGGCCGGGGACGTCTTCGAGTCGAACCGGGTCGATCGCAAGACCGTCGCCCGCGCGCTCGACGCCCTGCACGGTGTCCCGGTCCCGGTCTACCTGCTCCCGGGCAACCACGACCCCCTCGACGCGGCATCCCTGTTCCAGAGCGATCGCTTTCGCGACGCGGCTCCGCCCCACGTGCACGTCCTCGACGACACCGAGCCGCGCCCGGTCGCACCGGGGGTCGAACTGGTCGGCGCTCCCTGGCGCAGCAGGCGTCCCGAAGCCAACCCGGCCCTCGCTGCCGTGGAGGGTCTCGGGCCGCCCGGACCGATCCGCATCCTCGTCGCGCACGGTGGGGCCGACCTCCTCACCCCGGACCGCCGCGACGCCTCGATGCTTCCCGTGGCCCCGCTCGAGTCCGCCCTCGAAGACCGACGCATTCGCTACGTCGCCCTCGGCGACCGCCATTCCACGACCTGCGTCGGTAAGAGCGGTCGGATCTTCTACGCCGGCACGCCCGAGCCCACGGATTTCAACGAGCGAGACCCGGGCCGGGCGCTGGTCGTCGAACTCGATCACGAGCACATCCAGGTCACGCCGCAGCGGGTCGGGACGTGGCAGTTCGTCCAGTGGGATCCGTTCCTCCTGGAGGAAGCCGAAGACGTCACCGAGCTGAGTCGGCGCCTCGCCGACACTGAAGCGAAGGAGCGCAGCGTTCTGCGACTCGAGCTGCGGGGCCGCATCGATCTGCGTGCAGCCGCCGAGCTCGACGGGCGACTCGAAGCGGCGCGCGATCTCTTCGCCGGCCTCGACGTGCGCGACGCCGAGCTGGAGCGCGTAGGAACGAACGAGGACTTCGACCAGGTGGCGCTCGGTGGTTTCGCCGCCGAGGCGGTCGAAGCGCTTCGCGAAGAGTCCGCGCTTCCCGGCGAGGCCGGACGCGCCGCGAGAGACGCCCTCGCGCTGTGCCTGCGGCTCGCGTCCGAAGGAGCGGGCGCGTGAAGCTGCTCCGGCTCCGACTCCGCCACTACCGGGGCACCGAGGCGCGCGAGATCGCGCTCGCGCCCGACGGTGTCACGCTCATCGTCGGACCGAACGAGATCGGGAAGTCCAGCCTCTTCGAAGCCCTGGACCTCCTCTTCGACGAACTCGACAACACGACGAAGCAGCGGGTGCGGGACGTGAAGCCCGTCGACCGGGATGCCGCGACGGAGATCGAAGCCGAGCTCCGCGTCGGTAGCGCGCACCTGACCTACCAGAAGCGCTTCCACCGTAAACCGGCGACCGAGCTGCGCCTCCACGCACCGCGCGTCGGAACGTGGACTGGGCGTGAGGCCCACGAGAAAGCGCTCGCGCTGCTCGGGGAACACGTCGACCTTTCACTCTGGCGGGCGCTCCGGATCCTGCAGCAGACGCCGCTGGCGCCGCCGAACCTGGCCGATGCACCGAGCCTGACCCAAGCGCTCGATCGCGTCGCCGGCGGTTCCGGGGAAGGCGAGCGCGAGGGGACCCTCTTCGACGCAGCCGAGGCGCACTACGGCGAGTACTTCACGCCAACGGGTCGCGACCGCAAGGCGGCGCGCACGCTCGAGAGCGGCTGGGAAGACGCGCGTCGGGAATCCGAAGCGGCCCGGCAAGCCCTCGAAGCGCTGGAGGCGGACGTCGCCGAGGAAGCGCGTTTGCGTGACGCCGTCGCGACGGTGGAAACCGGACTCGCAGAATCGAAGAATGCACTCGCGGCACTAGAGGCAGAACTCGAGACAATCGGGGAGCTGCGCAACTCGCTCGCGCAACGACAGGGGGAGCTCGACACGGCCCTCGCGGTCGAGCGTGAATCCATCCAAGCCGCGCGTCAGCGTGGACAGCTCGTGTCGGCCCAGACTGGCGCCGCGGCGGAAGTCGAGAGCCTCGCCGAGGCACTCGAGAGCGAGGAGCCGGCCCATATCGCAGCGGGCGCCGAACTGCGCCACGTCGAGGAGAACCTCGCAGCGGCGCGCGAAGCCCGGGACCAGGCCCACTCGGTGGCCGAGTGGGCGCAGCGCGACGCTCGCTTCCGGCGCGGCGAACGCACGCTCCGTGAACTGCAAGCGCGCACCGAACGCGTGGCCCGAGAGGAGCGTGAAGTGGAGCGCGCACGCGCGCTCCTCGCGGGCCCCGAGATCACACCCGCGCAGCTGCAAGCGATCCAGGAGGCGCAGGTGGTCGTCGATGCCGCGCGGGCACGACTCGCGGCCGAGGGGCCCATGGTGACACTCCAACCCGAAGCCGCGCTGGAGGTGTCCGTCGATGGGGAGCGTCGGCGCATCGGCCCGGGGGAGCCGCTCGAAGCGCGCGTTTCCGAGGCACTGACCCTCCACGTCCCCGGCGTCGGCGACCTCTGGGTCGTCGCGGGCGCCGCGGTCGCCGAACGCCGCAAGAGTCTCGAGGAGGCCGAGACGCGCCTGCGCGGGTTGTGCATGGAAGCCGACGTCGACGATCACGCCGGGGCCGTCGCAGCGGTCACCGCACGCAAGGCCGCCCGCGAGGAGCTCTCTCGCAGCGAAGCGCGCCTTGCCGAGGCCCTCGGCAAGACCGATGCAGCCGCGCTCGAAGAGCGCGTCGCCAAGCTGGCGCGCGATTGCGATCGGTACCGCGAAGTGCGCGACGCCACCACTCCTCTCCCCGCCGATCTCGAGAGCGCGGAACGCGCGACGGAAGCGACTGCGCGCGAGGCAGAGCGGGCACGCGCGTCGACGGAAGAACTCGATCGGCGCCATGCCGACGCATCGCGGCGCTTCGCCCACTACGAGCAACACCGCAGTGAAACCCGCACGCGCCTCGAGCTCGCCGAGCGCAACCGCTCGGACCTCACGCTGCGCCTCGAGGAAGCCCGTAGCCAGGAAGGCGACGAGGTCCTCGAAACGAATCGAGACGCGGCGTCGGAGCGGGTCCGCGAGCTCGACGCACGCGTTCAGGAGGCGCGCCGGGCCCTGACGGAACGCGAGCCGGATGCCATCGAGAGCCGGGCACACGAGCGACGCGATGCCCGGGACGCCCTGGCTCGGGAACTGCGCGAGCTGCAGGACGGGTGGGTCCGTGTCGGTGAGCGACTCGAGATCGCGGGCAACGAGGGCCGCTTCGAACGCTTGCAGGAGGCAGAGCGAAACCGGGCGAGCGCCGAGCGCGCGCTCGACCGCTACCGGCGCCGGGCAAGCGCGGCGGCGCGTCTCTTCACCGCGTTGCGGGATGCACGCGAAGCCCAGCGAAGGCACTACGCAGCCCCCCTGGCCGACACCATCGCGGCGATGGGGCGTCCGCTCTACGGGACCGACTTCGGGGTCGAGCTCGACGAGGAACTCGCCGTTGCGCGTCGCATCGCAGGGGGCACGGCGCTCGCGCCGCGTCAACTCTCCACGGGCGCCCAGGAGCAGCTCTCGCTCCTCACCCGTCTCGCTGCCGCGAAGCTGGCGGGCGATGTCCCCCTTTGGCTCGACGACGCCCTTGGGCACACCGACCCGCAGCGTCTGGCTGCCCTGGGCCCACTGATCGCCGCGGCCGGCAAAGCCCATCAGGTGCTGGTGCTGACCTGCGACCCGGAGCGGTTCCGAAGCGTGACCGGGGCGCGCATCGTGGCTCTCGACTGAGACCGTTGGAGCGAGCGCTTCCCGAGGAAGCCGCGCGTTTCGAAGCGCACCCCACGCGCACGTTCGTGGCGCTTGGACTCCCGGTGATGGCGTCACTGGTCGCCGAGCCCGTCACCGGACTGGTGGACACGGCCTTCGTCGCGCGCCTCGGTACCGTGCCGCTGACCGCGCTCGGCGTCGGCACGATCGCGCTCTCCAGCGTCCTGTGGGCCTTCAACTTCCTCGGCACCGGAACCCAGACCGAAGTGGCGATCGCCCTGGGCGAGGACCGCGCAGACCAGGCCAGTGAGATCGGCTTCGTCGCGATCGTGCTCGGTGCGTTGATCGGTCTCGCGTTCGCGGGGATCGGAGGCGTGGGACTGCCGTGGATCGTGGCGGTGCTCGGCGCGAGCGGAGACGTCGCCGTGACGGCCGAGCTCTACCTCGGCATCCGCTTGATCGGGGCACCCGCCATCCTCGTGATGATGGCCAGCGCCGGAGCGCTGCGGGGGCTGCATGCGATGCGCACCGTCCTCGCCATTGCGGTCGGAAGCAACGCGCTGAACCTGCTGCTCGATCTGGTCTTGATCTTCGGTTGGGGACCGATTCCGGCGCTGGGTGTCGCCGGTGCCGCGTGGGCCTCGGTGGCGAGCCAATGGGCGGGTGCCGCAGTGTCGATCGCGCTTCTCGCGCGGCGGGTCGGCTGGCCCGCGTACATCGATCTGCGGCGCGCGGGCGAGTTGCTCGTGGTCGGCCGGGATCTCTTCCTGCGCACGGCCTTGCTGGTGGCGTTCCTGCTCGTCGCGACGCGAGAAGCCACCCGCCTCGGCGACGAGGCCGGCGCCGCGCATCAAGTGATTCGCCAGGTATGGATGACCACGGCGCTCTTCCTCGATGCCTTCGCCGCGGTCGCCCAGAGTCTCGTGGGGACCAGCCGCGGCGCCGGGCGCAACGACCTGGCGCTCCACGCCGCGCGCTTCGCCGTCGGCGCTTCCCTCGTGTTCGGTGTCGCCCTCGCGCTGGCGATGCTCGCGACGACGGACCTCGTTCGCGCGGGCTGGGTGCCGGACGCGGCGGTCGCGGCATTCGCCGGGGCGTGGTGGGTGGCCGCGATCGCCCAACCGCTGAACGCGCTTTCCTTTGCCACGGACGGGGTTCACTGGGGGACCCGCGACTACCGCTACCTCCGCAACGGAATGGCGCTCGCGTTCGTCGCCGGCGTCGCCGTCTGGGGCGCCGCGGTCGCACGCGGCGATGCGGAGCTCTCCGATATCTGGTGGGCGACCACCGCCTGGATGACCGTGCGCGCGGCGATCGGCATCGCTCGTTTGCACCCGGGCTGGCGCAGCGCGCCGCTCGCGACGGCCTCGGCGTCGACGCGCGCAAGCCGCTAGTCTCGCCGCGCTCTGGGGGGTGGCGCGGTGAGCCAACACGCACAGTCGAAGCCGGGCAGCACGGCCAACCGAGAGGCCCGCGTGCGCACCGAAGCGCGCGCGGAGGTGACGCTGCTGCGTCACGGCGAACCCGACTGGACGCCGAACGGCACCTCGGTCCCCGACCCGGGGCTGACCGCCTACGGCCATGCCCAGGCCGAGGCCGCCGCCCGTTGGCTCGCCCCCTACGGTGTCGATGCCATCTACGTGAGTCCCTACCAACGCTCGCAGCAGACGGCCGCGCCGCTCGCGAGCGCTGTCGGCGTAGAGCCCCACACCCTGCCGGACCTCCGCGAGGTCGGCGTCAACGTCGACGGACTGACTCAGGAGGACGTCGACCGCTACTTCGTCGAAGCGTCCCAGCGGCCGCTGCAGGAGCACTGGGAAGGCTGGCCGGATGCGGAGTCGTTTCGAGACTTCCACGAACGGGTCACGGGAGCAGTCGACGCCCTGCTGGCCGAACAGGGTTGGACACCGCGACGCGACGACCAACACGACTTCACCCAATGGGATCTCGACGGAGAGCCGCGACACATCGTGGTCGTCGCTCACGGCGGGACGAACTCGGTGGCCCTGACCCACCTGCTCGACGTCCGCCCAGTGCCCTGGGAGTGGCTGCGCTTCGAGAGTGAACTGGCGGCGTTCTCGCGGGTCCAGGCGCGCCCGCTCGGGCCGAGGGGCTACGTTTGGTCGCTGCAAGATTTCGGCGAGGTGGGTCACCTCGTCGAAGCCGGCCTGCGCGAGGCCTGAACCGCCGCAGCGGGCCCGATTCGCCCGATGCACGGAGATCGATTCGATGAAGATTGGGCTGGTCGGATATCCCGGCAGTGGCAAGAGCACCGTATTCGGCGCCCTCACCGGGATGGAGGTCGAGACCGGCTACGGGTCGGGGAAGGCGAACCTCGGTGTCGTCAAGGTGCCCGATGCGCGGGTCGACGCGTTGGCCGGGATCTATTCGCCGAAGAAGACCACCTATGCCGAGATCACCTTCAACGATCTCGGCGGCGGCCACGCCGAAGGCCTCGACCGCGCCGCCCTGAATGCCATGCGGAACGTGGACGCGCTCTGTCAGGTGATCCGGGCGTTCCCGGACCCCACCGGCGAGGCGGGGAACCCGCTCGAGGAGCTGACCGGCCTCGAGACCGAGACGCTGCTCGCCGACCTCGAGATCGTCGAGCAACGCGTGGCGAGGCTGCGTAAGGACCGCAGCAACCCGCGGGAGCTCGCGCTGCTCGAACAGATCCAGGAAGCGCTGGAAAACGAACAGCCCGTACGCGCCCTCGGCCTCGACGAGGAGGCGCTGAAGTCGCTCTCGGGCTACGCATTCCTCACCGCGAAGCCCCTGCTCCTCGTGCTGAACGTGGCCGAGGAGGCGGTGGCGGAAGCCGCGCCCGACGAGCTGCGCGACGCGGCGTCGACTCGCGGGCTGGGCCTGGTCGTCCTGTCGGCCCAGGTCGAAGCCGAGATCGCCCAGCTCGAGGCCGACGAACAGCGCGATTTCCTCGAGAGCCTCGGACTCGAAGAGCCCGCGGTGAACCGCTTCATCCGCTCGGCCTTCGAGTTGATCGATCTGATCAGCATGCTCACCGCGGGCCCGGACGAGTGCCGCGCCTGGCCGATCCCGCGCGGCACGGCCGCTCCGCGTGCCGCGGGCAAGATCCACAGCGACATCGAACGCGGCTTCATCCGCGCCGAGGTCATCCCCCACGAAGCGCTCCTCGAACATGGCAGCGAAGCGAAGTGCAAGGAAGCCGGCGTGCTGCGCGTCGAGGGGAAGGACTACATCATCCAGGACGGTGACGTCGTGAACTTCCGGTTCAACGTGTGAAACGCGCAAGGACGACCCTCGCTCTCCTTGCCGTGGGCGCGATCGCGCCCCCCGCGCTTGGCGGCCCGGCGGACGTCGTGGCAGCCGAGGCCGAGTGCAACGCTCAACGCGTCTGCACCTTCCGGGTAGGCGTCCGACACGCCGACGCAGGCTGGGACCACTACGCGGATCGCTGGCAGGTGCTCGCCCCCGATGGCACGGTTCTCGCGACCCGCATCCTGCACCACCCGCACGTGGAAGAGCAGCCCTTCACCCGCTCCTTGCGCGACGTCGAGATCCCGACCGGGCTCACGGAGGTTCGGGTGCGCGCGCACGATTCGGTACACGGCTTCGGCGGCGCAGAGCAGGCGGTTCCGATCCCGTAGGCTCGGCTCTCTGTCTCCCACACGGCTCCGGTCTCGCGCAACCGGAACGCTACGCTTGCCGCGTGGTCCTGGAAGTCGCCATCCTTCAAGTCATCGCAGGCCGCGGGGACGCGTTCCAACGGGCCTTCGAAGAGGCCCAGACCATCATCGCGTCGATGCCGGGCTACCAACGCCACGAGCTCCGACGCTGCCTCGAAACCGCGGACCGCTACCTGCTGCTGGTCTGGTGGGACGATCTCGAGAGCCACACGGTCGGGTTTCGCGGATCTCCCGAATACCAGCGCTGGAAGGCGCTGCTCCACGACTTCTACGATCCGTTCCCGGAAGTCGAACACTACGTGCCGGTCTTCACGGGCGACCGACCATGACCACCCGGATCGGTGTCATCTCGGACACCCACGGACTGGTTCGACCCGAGGCGCTCGACGCGCTCGCGGGTGTCGAGCGCATCCTGCATGCCGGCGACATCGGCGGACCGGACGTGCTCTCCCAGCTCGAGAGCGTCGCGCCGGTCGTCGCGGTGCGCGGGAACAACGACCGCGGCGCGTGGGCCGATGCACTGCCGCTCACCGAGGTCGTCGAAGTGGAAGCCTGCCTGCTCTATCTGCTGCACGAGCGCGAGCACCTCGACCTGGACCCGGTCGCGGCCGAGTTCCATGCCGTCATCACGGGCCACTCACACAAGCCTGGTTCGGAAGAGAAGAATGGGGTCTTGTACCTGAACCCCGGCAGCGCGGGGCCGCGCCGCTTTCGCCTGCCGATCACCCTGGCGCGTCTCGAGATCTCGAACGCCCGGATCCACCCCGAGTGGGTCGAGCTGGTGGGCCCGCCCGAGCCGGTTGGATAGCCTCTCTCGAGCGGGCGGGTGCCGCCCCCGACCGAGCCCCTCGGAGCCTGCCATGAAGCCTTCCATCCACGCCGCCTCGGTCGCGACCGAGCTCCGCTGGCTCGTCGCCGCGCTGCTCTTCGGCCTGGCGATCCCCGCGAGCGCCGACGACGTCTCGAACCTCGAAGACGAGCTCGAGGGCGAATTCGCCGGCGTGACGGTCTTCGCCGTAGGCAGCCGCTCCGTCGCCGTCGTGGGGAAGCAACACGACGCTTCTCTCGAGAAGCTCGCCCGCGATTGCGAACTCGCCAACGCGATCATCCAGGAATGGGTGCCGGACCGGTCCGCGACCGTCGTGTGGAAGCAGGGACGCCGCCCCGACTACCGTTGCAAGCCGGTCACGCCCACCGCGAAACGCCCCTCGCTCGAAACGCTGCGCGAAGCCGTCAAGCAATAGGAGCCCACGGAGCGCACTGCGCACCGCCGTCCGCATGCCCAACGCCTTCTCGGAGCTTCGCGGATCTGCGCCCCTCGCGGTCTACATCGACCTCAAGAGCCCCTACGCCTACCTCGCGATCGCGCCCACCCGAGCCATGGCCGCTCGCGTCGGTGTCGCCATCGACTGGCGCCCGTTCACCCTCGATATTCCCAGCTATCTCGGCTCGGCGAAGCTCGACCGCAAGGGCAAGGTCGAGAAGAGCAACCGCAGCGCCGAACAGTGGAGCGGCGTGAAGTACGCCTACAAGGACGCCCGTCGCTACGCGAGCCTGACCGGGCTGACGGTACGCGGCACGGTCAAGATCTGGGACTCGAGCCTGGCCGGCATCGCGATGCTCTTCGCGAAGCGACAAGGGCCCGAGAGCTTCGACCGCTTCCTGAACACCGCCTACCCACCGTTCTGGAACCGCGAGCTCGACATCGAGGACGTGTCGGTTCTCGCCGAGACGCTCCGACGCGCCGATCTCGACGCTGCGGGCTTCGAGGAGTTCGCCAAGGGTCCCGGCCGCGCCGAGCACGACGCGATCAACGAGCGCGCCTTCGACGCCGGCGTCTTCGGGGTGCCGACGTACCTCGTCGAGGACGAAGCGTGGTTCGGACGCGAGCACCTGCCACGCGTCGCCTGGCTGCTGAGCGGGCGTGAAGGCCCGGCTCCCGTCGTCGCCAACCTCCGGTTCGAAGCATGACCCTTTCCGCCGCTCTCGAGAGCGCGCCGCTCACCGTCCTGCTCGACGTGCGCCACCCCCAGGCCTATCTCGCCCTGGGTCCCACCCTCGAGCTCGCCGCCGCGACCCACCTCACACCGAACTGGCTCCCGATCGCCGCGCAGACCCTGCGCGCGCCGGGGAACGCGGCGCCCACCGACGATCGCGGCGCGCGGCACCGGCGGTATCGGGCCGAGGCGATCGCGCGCGAGATCGAGACCTATGCCGAGGCCCAGGAGCTCGAAATCCGGGGCTACTACCGCGACGGCGCACCCGAGGGCGCGCATCTCGCTTGGCTCTGGGTGCGTCACCACTACCCGGAGCGACTCGTGGAGTTTCTCCAGGCCGTGTTTCGCGGCTACTGGAAACAGGAACTCGAGATCGCGTCGCCGTCCCAGCTCGCCCCCGTTCTCGACGAGCTCGGCCTCCCCTCGGCCGCCTTCCTCGACTGGGTGGCAGGCGAAGGCGCGGATGCACTGCGGCAGCTCGGCGAAGAGCTCCGCGGGCACGGGTTGCAGCAGGTGCCGATGTTCGTGGTGGAAGACGAGGTGTTCTGGGGACGACAGCATCTTCCGATGATCCGTTGGATCCTCGAAGGGCGTCGCGGCCCCGGCCCGATCTAGCCATGCGTCGCACCCTCGTGCGCGGTGCACTCGGACTCGTCGTGGCGCTGCTCGGGTTCGCGGGGTTCACGCTGTGGGCTCTCGAGAGCGGGGCCGTGGTGGTGGTCGAGACCCGCGACGGCGAGGGCGCCACCCGCGAGACGCGGGTCTGGTTCGTCGAGCGCGACGACGGTCTCTGGATCGAGGCGGGAACTCCCGAGAACCCGTGGTTCGTCGACGTGCTGCGCGAACCGTCGCTCACGCTGAGGGGCGACAAGGTCGCCGGCCGCTACCGCGCGCTTCCCCAACCCAACCCGGAAGGGCACCGACGCATCCGCGCCTGGCTACGCGAGAAGTATGGGATCCGCGACGCGTGGGTAGCGTTCGTCTTCGACACGGAGCGTTCGATCGCCGTGCGCCTGGAGCCCCTCCCGGGCGCGGACGCGCCCCCGAGCTAGAGCCGCTGGTTCGCCGGGGGCCTGCCCGGAAAGGCCTGCATGGTGTCCGACTCCGCGAGCCAGTCGGGAACGTCGTCGGTGAAGATCCTGCGGAACGGACGCACCTCGGGCTCGTCGTCCAGCACGCCGGCCAATACCA
The DNA here is from genome assembly GCA_039030075.1 of Myxococcota bacterium. Classification (NCBI taxonomy): domain Bacteria; kingdom Pseudomonadati; phylum Myxococcota; species Myxococcota bacterium. Next base: position 15,076 of record JBCCEW010000011.1, read on the forward strand.
TCATCCACTTCGTGTCGCCCAGACGGACGGGCATGGGAGATCCGCACACCCGGCAGAAGGACCGCAGCATCGCGGGCGGCTCCCGCAACAGCGGCGCCTCGTAGTGGGTCAGCAGATCCTCGCCACGCACCCAGGAGAACGCTTCGCGATCCACGGCGAACTCGGGCGCCAGGACCGAACCCGTGAGTTTCTGACAGCGACGCGCGTGGCAGAACTGGATCGGCGTCGCGCCACCTTCGAAGCGAAACGCCACGCCACCACACAGACAACTGCCCGTCGTCATGTCCGCCTCCTGCGCTGACGCCGCGCGCGGCGTGGTTCGCGAGGAAGGTAGCGGGCGTCCGGGACGGCGAGTCCCTGGGCTACCGTGAGGACTTGTCGGAAGCAGCCGCTGATCGAAGTTTCGCCCCCGTGATGCGGGGATGGGCCTGGCTCGACCTCGTCGTGACGGCGGCGTTCGCGGTCCCGCCGGTGGCGATGGGCTTCATCGCACTGCTCTTCGCCGTGGATCGCGCGCTGGGCGGGAGTGCTGAACCGCTCCCGTATGACGCGACCCAACGGTTCTTCGTCTCCCTCGCCGGCACCCTGGGCGTGCTGTGGGCGTGGGCGCGGATCCGTTTCCCGATGGCGCGTCTCGGCTGGGCGGACGTCTTCGGGCGCTGCTGGGTCGCTCTGCTCCTCGTGTATTTCTGGCGATTCGAAGGAGGCCCGAACGCCTTGGCCCTCTTCGTCGCGACCGAGCTCGCCGGGGCGGCCCATCAGGCATGGGTCCTCCCGCGTCCCCCGAACAGCAGCCCAGAGAGAGAGCCATCGTGACCTCCGTTTCGACCTTCTCGATCGCCCGCCGCTTCTGTGGCCCTCCCGACTCGGGAAACGGCGGCTACGTCGCAGGCACCCTCGCGGCCGCCCTGGGAGGCAACGCGAAGGTGCGCCTCCACGCACCGCCGCCCCTCGAACGCGAGCTCCGAATCGAGTGCGACGACCGTGAAGCGAAGCTTCTCGACGACGACCAGCTGCTCGCCAGCGGTGTCGCAGACCTGGATCCGATCGAGGTGCCACCGGCTCTTTCGGCCGAGGCCGCCGAGCGCGCCGCCGCGCGCTCCCGGGTGTTCGAAGAGCACGTCTTCCCCACCTGCTTCGTGTGCGGGCCCGATCGCGCCGAAGGAGACGGACTGCGCATCTTCGCCGGCCCCCACGATCCGCAAGCACGCATCGTCGCGGCTCCCTGGACCCCGGACGCGTCGCTCTGCGACGGGAGCGGTCGCGTGCGGACCGAGTTCCTCTGGGCGGCCCTCGACTGTCCCGGCGCGTTCTCCTTTCCCCAACCGCCCACGCCGGTGCTGTTGGGGGAGCTCGCGGTCCAGGTGGACGCCCCGGTCGCGGGCGGCGAAACCTGCGTTCTGGTTGCGCATGAGGTCGAGCACCGCGGGCGCAAGCATCGAACCGCTACCGGCCTCTACGGCCAGAGTGGCGAGCTACGCGCGCGCAGCCTGGCCACTTGGATCGAGCTCAGCGCCTAGGCCCGCGCAGGTGTGACAACACTGCGTGTCACCGAAGGCGTAGTCCCACCACCGGAAAAATACCGAGGCCTGCAGCGCCTCGGAAACCCAGTGGCGACGACCTCGCACGGAGGCGGCAACGCGTGCGCGTCGGCGCTCCGGTGGGCTCAAACGAACTCGAGCGCGGGTCGATTCGAACCTCATGGATGCCCTCTCCATCGCCACTTCAGGAATTCAGAGCGCGCAGCGCCGGCTCGCTGGTTCTGCGCACAACGTCGCGAACCTCACGACGCCGGGCTTTCGTCCCCTGCGCACGCTCCAGAGCAGCCAGGCGGGCGGAGGCTCCACGGCGATCCTGCGCCAGACCGACGAGCCCGAGCCGGTCCAGCTGAGTCACGAAGCGCTGGAACAGACGCGGGCGCGCATGCAGGCCCAGGCCATGCTGGGCGTGGTCCACGTCGTCGATTCGACGCGCGGCTGTCTGATCGACATCCTCGCCTAGCGACGCAGCCATGGCGCTGCGAACGAGGCGTGCATCCGCTGCCGGTTCGCGGCGCGATCGGTCGCGCGCTCAGTCGAGATAGATCGCGAGGTACTTCTGCCCGACGTCGGGAGTGGGATCGCTCCCCCAGAAGACCGCTTCGCGCTGGAAAATCTGCTCCCGGGCGATGCCGCTCGCGGGCAGCTCGATCGCGATGGAGGCCGTCAGCGTCTTCCCCTCGTACTCCTCGAGGCCCGTGAACCACACGTTCGGGGCGCCCGAGGCGTAGACGTCGTCGACCAGCGCTTGCACGTCCTGGGAGTCTCCTCCCCAGATCGCGTTCCCTTCCTGCTGGAGCCAGTGCCGGGCGTCGGCCACGGTACCGCCGGCCAGATCCTCGGCGACCCAGGCGTCGGCCTCTTCGGCCCAGGCGGTCTCGTCGACCGGGAACATCTCGTCCTCGACCGCCCACCAGACGCGCTTGGCGACCGCGAAGCAGAGGGAAAGCACGACCACGATGAGGATCTTCTGCACGACCGACTCCTGGATTGGGGTGACGCATTACTGGATCGGTGGTCGGCTCCATTGGCTTGAGCTGCAGAGGAATCTGCGGTCCGTGCAGCGATGGAAGTGCAGGTTCACGCACAAGCAGCACGCAACGCACCAGCAGCTCGGCGGCAAGCCGAGCGCCTGATAGGCTCGAGACGATGAACCGGCGAACGCGAAGAAGCCCGCGCCGCCCCCAGCGCGCGCTTCGCAGCCTGTCGTGTGTGATGGCGCTCTGGGGATGCCAGAGCGCGGGTCCGCCGGCCGTGGAGCCGGCGCCGGAGCCACCGCCCGACATCTGGCGGGCCTATCGGGCGCTGGAGGGTCCGAAGGCCCTTGCCGCCGCCTTCGACGGCGTGCGCAACGCCTACGGGCTCCATCATTCGGCGGCCAGTCATGCCATCGCGCGCGAGGAGGCCCTGCGCGCGTGCGAGCGCTATCGCGCCCAGTACGCGGTCCGAGCGCCCTGCTCGCTGCGCGCGGTCGACGATGCGGTGATCTGGACGCTGGCCGACGCACTCGATGAGTTCGAGAGCTATCCGGGTCACAAGGCCCTGTGGCTAGCCGGACGGCCCGACGCCCACGATTTCGGCATGCAGTTCGGTCGAGGCACGCTGCGAGAGGCCACCGATGCGGCACTGGCCGAGTGTCGCCAACGCGCGCAGCGGTTCGGGTTCGAGCACTCGTGCCGGATCTGCGCGGTCGACGCGGGCGTCCCCTGCACCGAGCTGGAGCCCGGCTGGGGTCCGCGCTGATGCGTGGAGCGAGCGACGCGATGTCGGCCCCGGCGATGACTCCTCGCCCGCGCAGCCGCGCGGAAACCGGGTTGGCGCTGTTCTGTTTCGGAACGGTCGGCTTCCTGGTGCTGCGCGACCTGACGCTCCCCGAGGTGCGCGATACCGAGGTGTGGTTCGGATTCGAGCTGCGGGGGTGGGCTGCCTGGCTGACCGCCCCCCTCCACTGGGGCCTGTTCGCCTTCGGCGGCTGGGCGTTCTGGCGGGCGCGCACCTGGATCTGGACCTGGGCACCGCTCTACGCGTTCGGAATCGCGGTCAGCCACCTGGTCTGGAACCTCACGAGCCGGAACGGCGGCGGCTGGAGCGATGGAGTTGCACAGCTGATCCTCTTCTCCCTACCCGCCGCAGCCCTCCTCCGGCTGCGCCCAGACGAGACGGTTCGCTCCTAGCGCGGTCGCCGCGACGGCTTCCGCCGCACGGAATCGAGATAGGCGGCCACGGTCGCACGTACGTCGATGTCCTCGACTTCGAGGTCGAATGCGACCGCGCCGGGCGGGAACCCCACCCGGTACCAGCGGCCGTCCGCCGTGCGCTCGAGCAGCCCGTAGTCGACCAGCCAGCGCCGAACCGTCACATGGTCCGTTTCGACCGCGGGAGCCACATCGCGGTTCCAGCGCTGGATGTGCTCGTTGATCTCGCCTTCCGAGTACTCGAGGGCGCTGTCGAGCGTCAGCAGAAAGCTCTTCATCAGGATGTGGCGATCGCGGCGCTTGCGTGGGAAGCCCCGCGGGCCCCGATCCGCCCCCACCAGGCACAACCGCTCGATGAACTCCTCGACGCTGATCATGGGGCCTCATCCTACCGATTGGCTGGGCTAGCGTGTTTTGCGCCGCTGGAGAGTGAACTAGTTCACACAGTCGTAAGCGTTTCGCGTCGTAGTCTCCGGGGACCTGTGGAGACCCCCTTGTCGCTCTTCTTCCTCCTGTTGGCCGCCCACGCCCTCTGCGATTTCGCCCTTCAAGGCGAGGTCATGGGGCGCGGCAAGAGTCGCCGCAAGGCGCTGGAGCAGCCGCCGCGGCCGGACGACGATTTCCCGCCCTGGTACTACTGGCTGGCGGCGCACGGGCTGATCCACGGCGGCGCTGTGGCGCTGCTGACGGGCTCGCTGTTCCTGGGCGTACTCGAAACGGTCCTCCACACCGCGATCGACCATCTGAAGTGCGAGCGCAAACTCAGCTTCGACCAGGACCAGGCGCTCCACGTCGGTTGCAAGCTGCTCTACGTGTTCCTCGTCTGAAACCCGCGCACAGCGTGATAGGCTACGCGGCCCGCACCCGCGTCCGTGCTGGGCACAGCGCGAGACAGCCCGAGGAGAACCCATGCCCGCCTACCTGATCGTGAACTACAAGCTCGAGAAGCCAGAGCTCTACGGCGAGTACGCCGCCGCCGCCGGTCCGGTGATGAAGATCGGAGACGCCTGCCAGCTGCTGGCCCTCGATCCGAAGACCGACGCCCTCGAAGGCGAGCCCGGCCATCAGACGATCGTGCTGCGCTTCGACTCGAAGGAGCAGGCGCGTGAGCTCTACGAGTCCGGCGACTACCAGGCCATCATCGGGAAGCGACTCGAGGCCACCTCGAATCACTTCGCGGTCCTCGTCGACGGCGTCCCCGGCTAGTCAGCGCGCCCGAGCGCCGAGCCTCACTCGGACTCGATCGCCGTCGGCCGACCATCTTCTCCGACGGCGACCATCACGAACTCACCGGTCGTGCAGAGGCTGCGGTCCGCCGTCAGCAGATCCTCGCGGAACATGTCGATCCGAACCCGGAGCGAGGTCCTTCCGGTGTGGACCACGGTTCCCTCGAGTTCGATCAGCTCACCCTGTTTCACCGGGGCGCGGAACTCGACCTTCTCCGAACAGGCGGTGACCACCGGAAGCCGCGTGTAGCGGGATGCCACGATGAACGCGAGGCGGTCCATCAGGCTCAACGCGTGACCGCCGAAGAGCGTCCCCTGACTGTTCGTGTCTTCGGGGTACACGATCTCCACGAGGCGCTCGCGACCGACCTCACTCATCGTCTCTCCTTCTCACGTCGCCGGATCCGCATCGGCCGTCGAACGTCGATGCTCCAGGGTGTCCTGAAGCAGTCTTCGCAAGGCAGACGGATCGACCTGATCGATCCGTCGGAAGCGCAGGCAGCTCTTTCCGGCGTCGACTTCCGGGAACCGGTCGCGGTGGCGCGCCAGCACCGTCGGCGCCAGATAGAGGCAGACGGTGTGTTTCTGGGCGGCGAGATTCGCGAGACCCGGATAGTCGAGCATGCCGTGGGCGATGCCTTCGTCGATGTCCGGCGCGACCTCGCGAATCGCAGTGCGTACGGCTTCGAAGAGCGTCCGCTGCGGCTCATCGATGTCGGCCCGGTAGGTCTCCGGCGTTCGCGCGTCTCGTTTCATCTCGGAGTTCTCGAGCCCTCGGGATCGACAGGCGGGTACGATAAGACGGCCCGCCGAGGAAGCCCAACGTGAATCGAACCCGAGCGTCGAGCCGGAACGAATGATCTGGATCTTCCGGCTGGATCCGCGGGCGCGCTGAGCCCGGGCAGCACGACCGGGCGGGGCGGCTAGGGTTGAAAGCTGTCTAGCCGCGCCACTGACCGAGGCTCCCAGATCGAGGCTCGGAGATCGAGGCTCCCAGATGCAATTCGACCCGATCGTGACGGCCCACCAGGAGTTGGCCCCTCTGGTGCGTGCGCTGATCGCCGTGCTCGAAGACCAACCGGCTCCACGCGACTTCTTCCAGCGCATCCTCGATGGTATCGAGAACGCGCGCGAAGGCGCCGATCTCGCGGGCCCCTTCATGGAGCTGTCGACGAGTGCCTTCCTCGGGTTCCAGTTCGACGCGGCCGCAACCCTGCTGCTCGACCAGACCCTCGACCGCGCCCAGCAGCTCGCGCAGTCGCTGGCCCAGGACGGCGAGTGGCTCCACTGAGGGCGGCGGCTAGTCACTCGAGCGATGGTGCGTGCGCCAGTGGCACAGCCCCATCATTCCGAGCCCTGCGACCATCAGCCCTGCGTGCAACGGCATGAACTCCCCCGACAAGAGGCACGCCACGAGCGTCGCCGCGAAGATCGGGGCGCCGACCTTCCCGATGAACTCCCACCAGAAACCCGGGTCTTCCATGGCCTGCGATCCTCCTCCTTCGGCCGGCTCCACTCGTGGTACGTTCGACGCGAGGGGCCTGCGCTGGTGGGAGGGTTGCGCACCCGCCGCGATCCATCCCGCGTGGTCACGACCGACCGCGCGGCCGCCGACTCCCTTCGACGCTCCGAACCTCCCTCCCCTGCGAGACCCCGCTCCATGGCTCTGAACCCGAAGGCAATCGACGCTGCGGTGCTGGATCAGACCGTCGCTGGCGTGAATCTGGTCCCCGGGTCGCTCCGCGACCAGCTCTCCGCGTCACCCACGTTGCTGGTCTTCTTGCGCCACTTCGGATGCATCTTCTGTCGCGAGGCGATCGCCGACCTCCGGGCGGCCTCGGAAGAGAATGCCGAGTACCCCTCGGTCCTGTTCTTCGCCCAGGCGCGCCCCACCGAGATCCGCGCCTTCCTGCGCCGCTACTGGCCGGCGGCGCGCGCCATCGCCGACCCCGAACTCCAGCTCTACGAAGCCTTCGGCGTCGGGCGAGCGAGCTTCCTCCAGGCCCTCGGCCCGTCCGTGCTGCGCGCCTCCTCCCGCGCCCGCGCAAAGGGACACGAAGGCGGCCCGCGCTCGGGAGACATCTGGCGCATGCCCGGCGTGATGTGGGCCGAAGAGACCTCGATCCTGTGGAGCTACGAGCCCGAACACGCCGCCGACCACCCGGATTTCGCCGCGATCCCGGAGCTCGTCGCAGAGGAACGCGGCTAGCCCGTCGTCGGGCGTCGCCCCTCCGGCCAACCCGGGACGCCTGCTTCGAGCGTCATGGCGACGGCGTTCGCCAGCATCGAGAGCATCGTGTACTGGCCGACGACCAGGGAGAGCTCCACACACTCGCCCGCGGTCAGCTCGCGTTGCAGGGTCTCCCAGAGCCGAGCGGGGATCTCCTGGTGCGCATGGAGTGCGTCTGCAGCCTCGACGAGCGCTCGGTCACGCGTGCTCCAAGGATAGGCGGCGGGGGCCTGCGTGAGTGCAACGATCGCGGGAGCATCGAGGCCCGCGTCGCGCGCGTAGAGTTCGTGATGCCCCCACTCGTACTCGGAACCGCAGTTCCAGGCGGTACGCAGGGCGAGCAGCTCGCTGTCGCGACGCGGAAGAACGCCCTTCAGGGCGAGTGCGGCCGCGAAGCCCAGGAACGGTTCGACGAGCGCGGGCTGGTGCGCGAGCGTCCCGAGCATGTGAGCCGGACCGCTGCCCTGGGCGTGCTCCGCGGGACGCGGCTCGAGACGCGGGCGGGCGGTCATGCGCCGGACGCCGGGCTCGCGTCGAGCGCCGCGAGTGCACGAGCGGGCGCAACGGATCGGTACGCCTCTTCGAGCAGTTCTTCCGCCCGACCCCAATCGGGCTTGCGATCGATGCGCATCCCGACCCATCCCGACGGGCCCACGTAGGGCGGAACGAAGAAGGTCTCGGGATCCAGAGCGACCAGACTTTCCTGCGCTTCGAGGGTCGACTTGATCCAGAGTGCGCGACGGCCGTCACCGTGGTGGTTGTTCCGGTACGCCACGAAGGTCTTGCGCCCGCCCCAGAAGGTAGGCGCGCCGTGGGAGATCTTCTCGGTCACTTCGGGCCAGCGCCCCACGATCTTGCGCAAGCGCGCCAATCCGGGGTTCGTGGCTGCCATGGGAACAGGGTACCCGAGTCATCGACGGAGAGCCTAGAATCGGAAGCGGAGGAGCACGGGGTGGATCGACGCACGGGACTCGCGAGTATGTTCGCTGGGTTGGTCGCGATGGCGACCCTCGGCTGCGCCGAGCCCCCGCGCGCGTGCTCGAACGGCAGCGCAGTTCCCGTCGCTTCCGCCGACGGAGCCCTGAACGCGTGGATCTTCGTTCGGTCCTGCGAAACCGAGCCGCGCGACTCGGTGCACGTCTCGGTCCTGCCCGAAGCCGACCCTGCGCCGAGCGGACCCGGCAACGCCTTCCAGGTCGAAGGCATCCACAGCGTGTCGGTCGACTGGCGCAGCGAGGGCGAGCTCTGGATCCATCACGCCGCCGGCGCGATCTTCACCTGCGAGAGTCCCGACACCGAAGTGGTCGTGCGGTGTCCGTCGGGCGTCGGCGCGCCGCCTCGGTAGCGTCAGAGCCAGGAGGGCACCCGACCGGGCGCTACGCTTCGGACGTGACGGACCCCGAAGCGTATGGCGAAGCGGATGCGTCCTTCCGCGCGGCCGGCGGCGAAGCGGGAATCCGCCGGCTCGTCGACGCCTTCTACGATCGGATGGAGACGCTCCCGGAAGCGCGGGGGATCCTCCGCATGCATCCGCGGGACCTCACCGAGTCACGTGACAAGCTGGCGCGCTTCCTCTGCGGTTGGCTCGGGGGTCCGCGTCGCTACGCGGAGAAGTACGGCGAGATCCGCATCCCTCCCGCGCACGCACACCTCCGCATTGGACCGGTCGAGCGCGACGCGTGGCTCCGCTGCATGGCGCTCGCCGTGGCGGAACAGGACTACGCCCCGTCCTTCGCCGCCTACTTCCTGCAGCAGATCGCCGTGCCCGCCGAGCGGGTCGTCGAAGCGAGCCGCGATCCGCTATGAGGTCCGTGTGGTAGCGTCGTCGCTCCCGCAGCGGAGGACGTTCATGTCGCGACGAACCACTCGAGTGGGCCTCTGGCTGCTACTCGCCCTTCTTCCGGCAGCGGGTCTCTTGGCCTGCACGACGGGGCCGAGTACGCGCAGCACGAAGCTCCCCGCGCCCGAAGCGGCGCGCAGCTGCCCGGCACCGACGATCACCGCCGATGCGCTGCGCTCCGCCCTGCACGAGCGCACCGCCGCCCATCGGAAAGCGCAGGGCCTGGGCGCCCTCGACTCCCACGAGCGCGTCGACGCCATCGCACAGCAGCACAGCTTCTTGATGGCCGGCCGGGCCGCGATGACCCACGACGGTTCGCAAGAGCGTTTCAAGGCCGTGTCCGCCGTCTTCGGGTGGCCGCATGCGGCCGGCAACTTCGCCGAGAACGTCGCCGAGGTCTGTGGGGACGTCGATGCAGCCGCGAAGCAGGCCTTCGAAGCTTGGCTCGCAAGCTCCGACCATCGCGAGAACATCGAGGGCGACTTCCGGGTGACCGGGATCGGCGTGACCCAGGGAAGATCGGGCTGGATCTACATCGCCCAACTCTTCTACTTGCCGCGCGAGACCTGAGCGGAGGGGCGATGCCGTCGCCGACCGCACCGGAGACCTGGCTCGAGGGCGGGTGTCACTGCGGCGCCGTGCGCTTCCGGGCGCGGGGAGCGCGCCGCGCGCTCCAGTGCAACTGCTCGATCTGCGCGAAGAAGGGCTTCCTCGGCTGGATCGTTCCCGCCGAGGACTTCGATCTCCTGGCGGGCGAACCCGAGCTCGCGACCTACCGGTTCCAGACGAAGCAGGCCCAGCACCGCTTCTGTCGCCATTGCGGCATTCACCCGTTCAGCCGTCCGCGATCCCACCCGGGACACTTCGACGTGAACCTGCGCTGCCTCGACGACGGGTTCGAGGGTTTCGAGATCACTCCCTTCGATGGCCAGCATTGGGAGGAGAACGTCGCGCGCATTGGTGGGGGCGAGGCATGAACGCAGCAGCTCGGGGAGCGGCACTGGTGTGCGTGGCGGTCGCGGTGTCCTGCGCCGCCGTACCCCGCGGCGAACTCGATGGAACGCCGGCCTCGGCCCCGCAGCGCTGGGAGTTCTCGGACCCGGAACAGCCGTGTTGGATCGAAACACGCGCGCCCGAGCCGAGTTCGATTCGCGTCGGCTGCTATGCGATCGACGGCGTCCTGCACATCCACTCCACGCGTTTCGCCGACGGCTGGAGGCTGTTCGGAGAGAGCTGGGTCCAGAAGGCCCGCCGTGCGCCGAGCGTACGCGTCGAGGTCGAAGGGCAGGTGTTCTCGCTGCGCGCCCTCGAGGTCACCGACCCCGAGCGTCGCGAGGAGATCCTCGCCGGGCGGGGCTTCGACCCGGTGCCCGGGGGCATCCGCGTGTTCTCCTTCGAGGAGAGACCGCACGAACGCTAGGTCCGCCGGCGCGCACCGCAGGAGGAGAAGCATGGAGATCGGCTACGCGAACGTCTTCGTTTCGGACCTCGAACGGGCCGTCGGCTTCTATCGCGACGTGCTCGGGCTCCCCCTCGAGTTCGGGGATGGCGCCCACGGTTACGCGTCGTTTCGCGCGGGCGCCTTCCGACTGGGCTTGGCGGTCGCGGACGCGGGCGACGGCCAGTGGATCGGACGGCATACCGGGCTGGGCTTCGTCACGAAGGATCTCGTCGCGGACCACGCGCGGCTGGTCGCCGCGGGGGTCACCTTCGCGTCGCCTCCCGAGCGCCAACCCTGGGGCGGATTCATCGCGCTGCTGCAGGACCCCGACGGCAACGTCTTCTACCTCGACGAGGTGAGCGCCGTTCACGGCGCTTGAATCTCCGGCGCGTGGAGAACGAAACGGTGGGACGGCGGAGCGGGTGGCGCTGGCTCGGTTGGACCCTCGCGGCGCTGGTCGGCCTCGCGGCGAGCGTGTTCGTGTTGCTCACCGTGTGGTGGCGTGGTTGGCACGTCGAACGGCAGACGCCCGACGCCCTGCTCGCCTTCCTGGAGCCCACCTTCGAACTGCGGGTCCCGAGTGGTGCGGGGCCCCACCCGACGGTCGTGCAGTTTCACGGCTGCGGCGGGCTCCGCGCGAACCAACGCTCCTGGGCCGCGCGCTTCGTCGAGGCCGGCTGGGCCAGCTTGATCGTCGACAGCAATGGACCGCGTAGCCTGACTCCCAGCTGGGTCTGCAGCGGTCTTTCCCTGTCGGGCATGGAACGCGCGGGCGATGTCTGGGTCGCACTGGAACACGCTCGCGCGCAGCCCCAGCTCGACGCGGAGCGCATCGTGCTCGCGGGCTGGTCCCACGGCGCCTGGGCGATCTTCGAGCTCCTCGACCGGAACACGCCGGACCGCCTGCCCCACAACCTGAGCGGAGCACCACCCGGCGGGCTCGCAGGGATCGCCGGGCTCCTGTTCGTCTATCCCTTTTGTGGCATGCGCGATGTCGTCCCGCCCCGCACCACGCCTTCGCTCTTCGTGCTGGCGGGCGCCGACCAGATCACACCGCCGGAGGCGTGCGAAGTCCGCGCTCGTCTGTGGGAGCGCGCAGGGCAACCCGCTCGGGTCACCGTCCTGGACGGCGCGCACCACGCCTTCGATGAACGCCATCCACCAGGCGTCGGCGTCGGTCACGACGCCGCGTCGACCCGAGCCGCCCAGGAGGAGGCCGTCGCATTCCTGGAGGCGCTCGAAGGCCCGACCGAGGTCTCGGCGCCCGCGCGGTAGAGTCTGGGGTCCGCGAATCGGAGAGACCGTGCGCGCACGCCGTTCGACATCGCCGTGGCTGCTGGCACTGCTCTTGCTGGTCAGCTGCCGCACCGAACGCCCGTGGGACAGCCTGCGCGGCAATCAGGACGACCCGTGCGGGAACCTGGCCTACGCGTTCTACATGATCGCGGAGCAGCGCGATCGTCGGGTGCCGAAGGAGAAGCAGCTCGAGACCCTGCAGAAGAGCGTGCAGAGTCCCTTCGTGACCCAGCCCAGTCAGGCCTACCGGGGTCTCGTCGCGATCGTCGATCGCGTCTACGCCGCGCCGGAGACCACTCCCGAGCGCTTCGAGGCCGAGATCCTGGGCCGCTGCACGGTCGACACGGCGGGACGCGCCGTCGTCGGCTCCGAGCGCCCGCACGCCGCACCGACCCGTCCCGACGACGCGTCGAAGCCCTCGAGGCCCCAGTCCCCGGTGCGCCAATCGAGCCAGTAGCGGCCGTCGGCGATCTCGCCGCAGAGCGCCCGCTCCAGCTGGAAGATCGCGTCCTGGCCGAGACGCGCGCCGTTGAGCACCACGTAGCGCCCGTCCCCGGCCGAAGCCGGCGAGGCGAGCAGACACACCGCGAAGAGCGGCCAGCGCATCCATCGCATGTCGGTTCCCTCCCTGATCCCCATGCCGAGCATCGGACAGCGCGATCTCACGCCGTGTGGCCCAGTTCACAACCCCACGAAAAAGTCGGGCCGGTGCGCCCTGTCACTGCGGGCGCTGCGCGGCATCCGAGGGGCGAAGGCGAGACCCGCATGCGACTTCGAACCCGACGCATCTACGAACCGGCGCGCAAGTCCGACGGGCGCCGGATTCTGATCGACCGACTCTGGCCGCGGGGCCTCTCCCGGGAACGTGCCCAGATCGACGACTGGGCGCGCGACATCGCCGTTTCCGACGCCCTCCGCCGCTGGTACGACCACCGACCCGAGCGCTGGCCCGAGTTTCGCCGGCGCTACTTCGCCGAGCTCGACGCGAATGCGGAGGCCGTGGAGGCCCTGCGCGACTCTCTCGCGAAGGGGACGAATACGTTGCTCTTCGGGTCTCGCGAATCGGAACGCAACAATGCGACGGCGCTCCGCGACTACCTCCTGGGTGTCAGCGAGTAACCGCTCCGCTTGCCAGGGCGCCCGAACCCGTGACCGCGGGCGCGCGGCGTGGCGCGGAGTCGGAGAAATCGACTTGGGGTAGAGTCCGGCAGGCGGAGCACCTTGCCGCTGGACCGGATCGGAGCCTCGAAACATGTCCGCTCGCGTTCTTCGCACCGCCCTGCCGCTTCTGCTCGCGTCGTTTCTCGTCGCGGACGCGGCCCATGCGCGGTGTCTTTCGCAAGATCCGTCCACGGTGCAGCTGGTCGGCACGGTGACGAAACGAACCTTGCCCGGTCCGCCGAACTACACCAGCGTCGGACGCGGGGATCGCCCCGAGATCGTCTACTTCCTGGATCTCGACGAAGCGGTCTGCGTGTCGGGCAGCCCCGGGAGCCGGCGCAACGCCAAGAGCCACGCGGGCGTCGAGCAGATCCAGCTGTCGAATCAGGCGTCGCGCGCCAAGACGCTGGTCGGAAAACGCGTGCGCGTTTCCGGGACGCTCTCCACCGCCCAGACCGACCACGACCGCACGCCGGTCGTGCTCCGCGTGCAGGAGCTGCGCGTCGATTGAGCCCCTCTCGGCGTCGCGAGGCTGGGCGTCGCAAGGCTCGGCGCCGCAAGACGCGCCCGAAGGATCGCCGCAGAACCACCGCTTCGAAACGCAAGCGAACGGCGTGGGCCTCGCGCGTCGGGCTCGTCCTCCTGGGTCTCGTTCTCGCGCCCGCTTTGCTGGTCCTGCCCTGGCGCTGGATCCCACCGCCGACGACGGCCTTCATGCTCCAGGACTCGGTGCCCATCCGCTTCGATTGGAGACCGCTCGACGAGATCGCCCCCGCGCTGCCGCTGGCGGTGCTGGCCGCCGAGGATCAGCGCTTTCCCGACCACCACGGCTTCGACTTTCGCGCGATCCGCCGCGCCGCTCTCGACGAGGGCGGGCGCCGCGGAGCCAGCACCATCAGTCAGCAGCTGGCGAAGAACCTGTTCCTGTGGCCCGGCCGGAGTTGGATCCGGAAGGGCATCGAGGCGGTCTTCACGGGTTGGATCGAAGCGCTGTGGCCGAAGCGCCGAATCCTCGAGGTGTACGTCAACGTCGCCGAGTTCGGCCGAGGCATCTACGGCGCCGAAGCCGCGAGCTGGCGCTACTTCGGCAAGCCCGCCGTCCGCCTCGCCGCTCCCGAAGCAGCCCTGCTGGCGGCGGCGCTCCCGAACCCGAAGCGGCGCAACGTCGGCGCGCCGACCCCGGCCCTGCGGGAACGCGCACGCACGATCCAGGCGGCGATGGAGCGTTTGGGATCGGGCGTCTTGCGGCGCCTCTAGAGCGCGACTCGGTCCACGAACCCGGCGCGTCCGCCGAGCATCGAAGGAACATGCAGCTCCCCCACAGCGACCCGATCGGACTTCCGGTCGTGCCGAAGGGCTACCGGCGGACTCCCCGCGCGTACCCTCGACGCGTTCGGATCGGCGCGGGAGTCCTGCTGGGCATCTTCGTGACCGTCGTCGTGGTCACGACGGCGGTGAGCCTCGGCACCTATTGCCTCACCACGGACACCGCGAACGCGGGCGACCTGCCGCGCAACGTGTTCGCACCCGGCCCGGGATCCACGGGCCCAGCACCCGCCGCGCCATGAGCCGGCCACCGCTTCAAGCTCGACACGCGAGCCGTCGATGGTCCCCGTATGGGGGCGGAGGCGGTGTGGTCGGCCGCGGGTTCGAGCGTGGCGTCCGTGGGAGCGCGGGCGGCGACGTCGCTGCACCCGCGTCGGATTCCACTGGCGACGGCGGGCCTCGCGTCGTTCCTCGTGGCTGTGGCTCCCCTCGTGGGGGTCGTGCACGGCTGGACCGCACCGGCTCCCTGGCACGCCCTGTGGTTCGCCGCGTGGGTACCCGCGCCCTTCTGGGGCCTCGGTCTCGCGCTCTTCGCCAGCTTCTTCGAACCGGCGCGCGGCGTGCTCGCGGAGCTCTCGCCCGGAACCCGACGAAGCTGGCCGGCGCGCCTGTTTCGCGGCTACGCCAATTGCACGGTGCTGGGGTTCGCGATCGCGCCCTTCGTCGTCTGGACCGCCGCCCTGCTCTAGCGCCCGGCGAGGCGGACCTACTCCTCGAGCATCCGCTCGTAGCGCTCCTCGTTCTCGCGGTGCGCAGCGTCTACGGCCGCACCCGCACGCTGGGCCGCGGAAGCCCTGTCGACCGGCTCCTCGGAGCCGGACGAGCTCGCGAACACGCCGCCAAAGGCTCCCTCGAGGCCCTTCGTCTGCACCTCGAGTGAGAACCAGACCCCGACCACCAGGAACAAGATCGCAATCGCTTTGCCCATTGGGACGACCTCCGTGAGGAACTCATCGTCGGGCGGAGCCATCCGCTGGAGCCAGGGGAACGTACAGCCCGGCGTGCGCGCTCGCGCGCGTGGATCTCGGAGGCGGGAAGCGGACTAGCGAAGCCCGTAGAGCATGCTGGGCAGCAGGACCGCGCAGGCGGGCAGCGCCAGCACGTGGATGTCCGGGCCCAGGAAGGCCGGCACCAGCATGCCGAAACCCGCCAGGATTCCCATCAGGGAATAGCGATCCACCAGGGCTCCACGGTCGGTGCGTACGATCTTCATATGTGGCGAATGTATGACAATTTTCGTGTCGACTCTATGACAGAATCGGTCGATCGCATCGATGTCTTGATCCACCTGTCCGAAAACGCATGGGTTTTCGGAAGCGCGAACACGACGCGTCATTCACGAGAGCTTCGCTCCAATTTCGTCTTCCGACGACCCGCAATGGGCAACCGGCGCGTGAGACGGCGCGCGGGCTCGGGGTTTCCGCTCGGACCGGGGCTTTGTGCTAGGTCCCACCGCATGCGAGCGCGACGCTGTCATGAAACGCGCCCGCGCCGCGCCCTCGCGACACTGACCTTCCTCGTGTTCGGCGTTGCGGCCCAGGGCGAGACCGCGGCCGAGTTCACCGGCCTTGGCGATCTCCCGGGCGGACGCTTCGAGAGCGAAGCCGTCTCCGTGTCCGCCGATGGCCGCGTCGTTTGCGGCTCGTCGATCACCGACGTGCACGACCGCACCGAGGCTTTCTGTTGGACCCCCGAGTCCGGGTTGTGGTCACTCGGCGATCTGCCCGGCGGTGCTCCACGGAGTCGAGTCGGAGACGTTTCCGCCGACGGCCGCTCGGTGGTGGGTGCCAGCGCCTCCGCCTCGGGGAGCGAGGCGTTCCTGTGGCGCCGAGAGGACGGGATCTTCGGCCTCGGCGACCTCCCGTCCGGCATCTTCTCGAGCACCGCGCACGGCCTGTCCGCCGACGGCAGCGTCGTCGTGGGTGAGGGGCAGGCCATCCTCGGGGCGCGCGCGTGGTCGCGCGCGTGGCGCTGGACGCGCAGCGGCGGAATGGTGGACCTGGGCGATCTCCCGGGCGGACTCCCCACGAGCGCGGCTTTCGACGTCTCGCGGGACGGACGCGTGGTCGTCGGCCAGGGCTCTTCCCGGGCGGGGTTCGAGGCGTTTCGCTGGACGGAGGAGCAAGGACTCGTCGGCCTCGGCGACCTCGGCGGTGGCGACCATCGCAGCCGCGCCCTCGCCGTGTCGGCCGATGGCAATGTCGTCGTCGGCAGCGCCACCGGTAGCTCGGGAGAACGCGCCTTTCGCTGGACGCGGAACCGCGGACTGGTGTCACTCGGGACGCTCCCCGCCAGTACGCGTTCGATCGCGTGGGACGCCTCGGCCGAGGGCGACCGCGTGGTCGGGACCGCCACGAGCGACGCATCGAGTCAGGCCTTCGTGTGGAATGCCAGACAGGGCATGCGTTCGCTGCAGGCGCTCCTCTCCCAGGACGCGAAGGTCGCCGAGCAACTCGCCGGCTGGACTCTCGAGACCGCGCGCGCCGTGTCGGACGACGGTCGCGTCGTGGTGGGGACGGGCGTGAACCCGGACGGCCAACGCGAAGCCTGGCGCGCGGAGTTTCGCGAACCGTTCTAGCCCGGGCGCGTGATAGCGTGCGCCCATGTCGACCCATCCTCAGCCCGGAATCCTCGCCGACGTTCCGCCGTTCGCGCGTTACCTCTGGTTCGACCTGCGCCCCAGCGCCAACGCCCGCGCGGCCCGCGCCCTCCTCGAGGGTCTCGCGTTCGGCGATCACGTGGTCGGGCTCGGCCCGGCCTTCGTCTCTCACTGTCGAGGGCAGGTCGACGGGCTCCGCGAGCCCGAAACGCTGCAGGGCGTCGGCGTCTCGACTCCCTCGACCCCGACGGCACTCTGGCTGTGGCTGCGCGGCGAAGACCCCGGAGACGTGCTGCACGCGTCGCGGAGCTTCGAAGCCGCGCTCGCCCCGGCCTTCGAACTCTTCGACCTGGCCGAGGCGTTCCGCCATCGCGAAGGGCGCGACCTGTCTGGGTACGTCGACGGAACCGAGAATCCGACGGGCGAGAAGGCGAGAGCGACCGCCATCATCGAGGCGGAGGGCGCGACGCAAGGCTCGAGCTTCGTCAGCGTCCAACGCTGGCGCCATGATCTCGAGGCCTTGGGGCGCATGGCTCCCGACGAGCGCGACCACGTCATCGGACGTCGCCTGGCCGACGACGTGGAGATCGACGGTGCCCCGGCTTCCGCCCACGTGAAGCGCACCGCTCAAGAGGACTTCGACCCCGAGGCCTTCCTGGTGCGCCGCTCGATGCCGTGGTCGGATCCGAGCGCCGAGGGACTGATCTTCGTGGCCTTCGCCACCTCCTTCGACCCCTTCGAAGCCCAGCTGCGACGCATGGTCGGGCTCGACGACGGCATCGTGGATGCGTTGTTCCGATTCACGCGGCCCGAGAGCAGCGCCTATCTGTGGTGCCCGCCGCTCTCGAACGACCGACTCGACCTCTCGGCACTCGCTTCCGACTGACGTCGACTCGACGCACGCGGGTGCGCTCTCTACCTTCGCGCGATGGGCAAGCACGCGTCTCGCGAATCTCTCGACGCGGCGTTGGCCGCGCTCCCCCCGGCCCCGCGCGATGAAGGGCGCATCCGACTGATCGTCTCGCGGCCCGGCGAGAATCAGCGCGACCTTCCCGAGAGCGTCTCGCTCTCCGTCGAAGAGGGCGTCCCCGGCGACGACTGGAACCGGCGCCCACCGCACGACCCCGCGGCCCAGCTCGCGGTCATCCGTCACGACGTCGCGACGTTGATCGCCGCCGGCCAACCGGTCGAACGACTGGGCGACAACCTGTACGTCGAGCTCGACATCTCGGACCAGAACCTGCCCGTCGGAACGCGCCTCTCGGTGGGCGCGGCCACCGTCGAGGTCACGCCGAAGCCTCACAACGGCTGCTCGAAGTTCAAGGAGCGCTTCGGCCTCGACGCGCTGCACTTCGTGCAGGACAAGGCCACCCGCGCCGAGAACCGGCGTGGAATCTACTGGCGTGTGGTCGAGGCGGGCCTCGTCCGGGTGAACGATCCGATCCGGGTCCTCGCGAGGAGCGCGTGACCATCGAGATCGAACCGATCGGCTGGGTGCGCAGCGGCCGAGACGACGTCCGCGACGACGACTGGGGGGGAACCGAGTCGAGCATCGAACTCGCGTCCGGGCTCGACGCCTCGGCACTCGACGGCCTGGAGACCTTCTCCCACGTCGAGGTGCTGTTCTTCTTCGATCGCGTCGACCCCGAGCGGATCGTCACCGGCGCGCGTCACCCCCGGAACAACCGCGACTGGCCCGCCGTCGGGATCTTCGCGCAGCGCGGCAAGAACCGGCCGAACCGACTCGGCAGCACGATCGCGCGGGTGCTGGGCCGCGAGGGCCGGGTGCTTCGCGTGGGTGAGCTCGACGCCGTCGTCGGGACCCCGGTCATCGACCTGAAGCCGGTGATGCAGGAGTTCCTGCCGCGCGAAGCGGTCTCCCAGCCCGACTGGTCCCGCGCCTTGATGGATCGCTACTGGCGGCGCGAAACGCGCTGAGGCTCGGCGCCTCCCCGGTCCCTGTGCTACCACGCGGCCGCGGAGCGATGGAGACGCGTAGTGTCTTCACGTCGATCGGCAGCGCGAGCAGAGACGGCAGCATCAGGGAGGGAAGTGGCGGCGTGGCGAAGTCTCGAGACTGGACGAAGGTGATCGAACGGCTCAACCAGAGCGGCCGTGGCGAGATGCGGATCCAGATGGGATCTCCGGGGAGCGCCCAGGTGACGCGCGTCCGGCTCCTCGACCAGTGGTCGAACCTCGAGGCGTCGACGGCGGGGGCGACCCTGATCCTGCGCCTGCCGCCCGCTTGACGCCGCGCGAGCCGTGGCTCTAGCCTGATCTGGCGCGCCCGCGCCGGGCGGATGCCTCGAGGCACCGTCCCTGACCGGAGGGCACCCATGCGGCGAGGTCAACCGTGAGCGGCCTCGAGCCGGTGGCGATCGTGATCGGCGCCGTCGTGAGTTCCGCGCTGGGAGCCGCCTGGTACTCACCGGCCCTCTTTGGACCCGCGTGGATCCGCGAGCTCGGACTGAACGAAGAGGACCTCGCCCCCGATGCGGTCGCGATGGTCGGCAGCATCGTGTCGTGCTTCGTAGCGGCCACGGCGATCGACTTCCTGGTCGGGTCCACGGGTGCGTCGGGTTGGATCGAAGGCCTGGGGGTCGGGGCGCTCGTGGGACTGGGCATCGTCGCGATGACGATGCTCTCCGACGCGCTCTTCTCGGGTTGGAGCCGCAAGCTCTACGCCATCCAACTGGGCTACCGCGCCCTCTACCTGGTGCTGATGGGGGCCCTTTCCGGCGCCTGGCGGTGAGCGCCATCCCGGAGTGGTGGCGGGTCGGACTCGCGATCGGCTGGGTGGTTGGCGCTTTCGGCTGTGCCCGGCCCTATCCAGTCTACGACGGACCGACCCGACCCGATTCCGAACTCGCGTTCTTCGACGCGGCCGAGCCGTGCAAGGTGCTGAAGATCGATGGCCGCGAGGTGCCGCACCTCGAGAACTGGTTCGCGCTGGAGCCGGGGAAGCACTGGGTGATGTTCCGCGTGCGCCGCCAGTTCCGGAACGAACAGGCGTCGACCAACTGCCTCGCCTACCTCGACATGCAGGCGGGCCACACCTATACGGTGCAGAGTCGCTTCGACAAGAAGTTCTCGGAGCACCGCGAGTCGGACATCTTCTTCCAGGTGACCCTGATGGTCGATCTGCTCAACACGACGACCGGGGAGATCATCGAGGACGTGGTATGCGAGTGATCAACACAGCGGCTCTGTGGGGTTGTCTGCTGGGCTTCGGGCTCGCGTCCGCCGCCGGCGCCCAGTCCGAGGCGGAGTCGGAGGCAGATCGAGAGATCGGGCACCTGCTCGGCTTCGTCGAGGCGTCGCCCTGTCGGTTCGTGCGCAACGGAACGGTCCACGCGCCCGCCGAGGGACGCGCCCACCTCGAGCGCAAGCGCAAGGTGCTCGACCGGCGCGGGATGATCGAGTCGGCCGAGGACTTCATCCGGCTCGCCGCCACTGGCAGCTCGATCACCGGGCGACCGTACTCGGTGCGCTGTCCCGAGCGGGAGCCCGTAGCGAGCGCGGATTGGCTGGGAGCCGAGCTGAAGCGCTGGCGCGCCGCGCATCCGTCTCCGGACTGAGCGCGACCGGGCGGAGACGCCCAACCTCGGTACCCTTGCGGCCGCGCGGCGGGGCGGGCCGCGAGACAGTCCTTGGGGGGGTCGTCGATGGGCGACAGTCGGCGATGAAGATTCATCCGCGCATGGCCACCGAACGCCTGCGTCTGCGCCCGTTCGTCGCGGACGACGCCGAAGAGCTCGCGAAGCTCGGCAGCGACCGCTCGGTGGCGGACACGATGCTCGATTGGCCGCATCCGTTCTCACCTGCGAACGCCCGGTCGACGATCGCCGCCCAGGCGGCGAACTACCAGACCGGTCGCTCGCTCCATCTCGCACTCGAGATCCAGAAGACGCCCGGTCTGATCGGCGGGATCGAGCTCCGGGGGCTCGATGCCGAGGACGGCTGCGCGGAGCTGCGCTTCTGGGTCGAGGCCGGATCCTGGAAGAAGGGATTCGCCACCGAGGCGGCGATGGCGCTGCTCCGGTTCGGCTTCGGCGAGCTCCGCCTGCACCGCGTCGATGCGCTGTGTCTCGCTCGCGACCCCGCAGGCGCCGCGGTTCTCGGGAAGATCGGCATGAAGCAGGAAGGGCTGCTGCGCGAGCGGGTGCGCAAGTTCGACTGCTACGAAGACGTCGCGCTCTACGCCGTGTTGGCGAGCGACGGCGCGGTGCGCGCGTGACGCGCCGACTTCGATTCGGCTGGATCCTGGCGTGCGCCCTGCTCGTGACGAGCTGCAACGACGTGCCCGCGAAACGCGAACCCGGGCCCGTCGACCTCCAGGGCCATCGCGGCGCGCGCGGCCTGCTTCCCGAGAACACCCTGGCCGGCTTCGATCACGCGATCAACCTCGAGGTGACGACCCTCGAGCTCGACCTCGGCCTGACCCAGGACGACGTCGTGGTGATCACCCACGACCCCTACGTGAACCCCAAGGTCTGCCAACATGCCGACGGTTCGCCGATCGAGGAAGAGCGCGGGCCTCGGGTGCGCGATCTCACGCTGGCCGAACTCCAGGCCTTCGACTGCGGCAGCCTCAACCCGGATCCGCTGCGGTTCCCCGAACCGCCGCGCACGAACGTGCCGGGCGAGACGATTCCCACCCTCGCGGCCCTCTTCGACCGGGTGAAGGAGCGCGAGAGCGGCGTCCGCTTCAACGTCGAGATCAAGGCGACGCCGGAGCAGAACGACACGGCCCCCCTGCCCCACTTCGTCGACCGCGTAGTCGCCACGATCCGAGACGCGGGCATGGTCGAACGCACCACCGTGCAGTCCTTCCTGTGGCGCGCGCTCGAGCTCACGAAGGAGCGCGAGCCCCGGCTGCGCACCGCCGGCCTGGTGTCCCCCGAGACCCTGGGCCCGGAGTGGCTCGGCGGGCTCGTCCGGGACGACTACGCGGACTTCCTCGGCGTGCTCGCCGCGGCGGGCTATATCGACGAGCTCTCACCCTATTGGATCCAGCTGGTGCCGGGCGCGTACTCCCTGGGGCTCGGCGTGCGCAACTTCCAGGCCGCTGGCTATCGCGTGATTCCGTGGACGGTGAACGACGCAGGAGACATTCGCGCGATGCTCGGGATCGGGGTCGACGGGATCATCACCGACTACCCCAATCGGGTCCTGGACGAGATCCGGGGAACGGCCCACTCGGTCGAACGTCCCAGCGCGAAAGACTGAGCGGCCATGCCCGGAATCGAGAGCGCCCTCATCGCGTTGGTCATCATCGCGTTCGCCTCGGCGCTCCAGGCCTCGATCGGCTTCGGGCTCGCGCTGGTCGCGGCGCCGCTCCTCGCGCTGGTCGACCGCGCCTACGTCCCCGGGCCGATCCTCTGCGCGGGGCTCTTCCTGGGCGCGATCATGACGGTGCGCGAGCGCAACGAGATCGATCTGGGCGGCGTGGGGTGGGCCGCCCTCGGACGCTTCCTCGGCATCGTGCCGGCCGGCTTCGCGCTGCACTGGGCCTCGCAGGCCGCCTTCGACCGCATGTTCGCGTCGCTCGTGCTCGCCGCCGTGGCGATGAGCGTGCTCCACGGCAACCTCAAACCGAAGCGCGGCGTGGTCTTCGGAGCGGGGTTGATCTCGGGGTTCATGGGCACCATCACCTCGATCGGTGGACCGCCGCTGGCCCTCGCCTACCAGAGCGCCAGCGGTCCCCGGCTGCGCGCCACCCTCGCAGCCCTGTTCGCCCTGGGATCGGTGGCATCGATCGCCACCCTCGCCGTGATCGGGCGCTTCGGCGAGGCCGAGGCGGTGCGTGGCTTGCTGCTGGTTCCGGGAGTCCTGGTCGGCGTGCTGGTGTCGGGCCCACTGCTCCCCTACCTGGATCAGGGAGCCACCCGACCGATGGTGCTCGGACTCTCGACCCTCTCGGCGTTGGCGGTGCTGCTGCGCGCGGCCAGCTGAACGCGCCCGCCGGTGTGGCTGCGAGCTAGACTTCCCGCCATGCGAAGGCCTGGGGGGCGCGGCGCACGCGCCGTGGTCGTGGTTGCCATTCTGGTCGCAGGACTCGCCGCCGCGCGCAGTCAGAGCGAAGCCCCCGCGGTGCATGCGAACGAAGGGGACTCTCGCGAAGCCTTGGCCGAAGAAACCGTCATCCTGCTCCACGGACTCGGCCGCAGCGATCGCTCGATGCGCCCGCTCGAGTCTCACCTCGACCGCGCCGGCTACCGCGTGCAGAACGTCCACTACCCCTCGACCGAGGGCGATCCGGAGGCACTCGTCCGCTTCCTCCACGAGCGCCTCGTGGACTGTTGCCAGGCGGCGTCGAGACTCCACTTCGTCACCCACTCGCTGGGCGGCATCCTGACGCGCGCCTACCTGAACCGGCACCCGCTCCCCAACCTGGGCCGCGTCGTGATGCTGGCTCCCCCGAATCACGGCAGCGCCTACGTCGACTGGCTGGGCGACTACAAGCTCTTCGAATGGGTGCTGGGCCCCACCGCCAAGCAGCTGGGGACGGGCGACGACAGCCTTCCGAACCGACTTCCCGACGCGGACTTCGAACTCGGGGTCGTGGCGGGGATCGGCGGCATCAATCCTCTCGGGGACCGCGTGCTGGATGGACGCAACGACGGCACCGTCTCGGTCGAGAGCACCCAGCTCGCCGGGATGAAGGACTTCGTCGAGGTCGACGCGTCCCACACCTTCATCATGCGCAACCCGGCGGTGATGGAGCACGTCGTCCACTTCTTGCGCCAGGGGCAGTTCGCGAACGAGGAGCCCTGAGCGTGTCGCCGGCGCTCCAGTTCGCGCTCTTCTGCGGATGCGGTGCCGGCTTGTGCTGGCTCGCCTTGCGAGCACTCGGAAAACTGAAGCGCGGCCGGCGACCGGGCGATGCACACGCCGATCTCGAGGAGATCCGCGAGGAAGCGAGACGCATCTCCCGCGACGCGGACGACGGGTCCGGGCCGCAATAGGGACGGGCCGGCCCGCCCTCAATCGGCGTCCCCGGTGAACCGATGCCGGGAGGATGGACTCGGCGGATTCCACGCAACCCACGACCAGCGGCCTCGTCGTCGGCACGGCCGAGCAGTACCGCTGGCTACACGGGATCGTGAAGACGGTCCTGATTCTGAACCTGCTCGATGCGCTCTTCACCCTGCTCTGGGTGCGGTGGGGCGTCGCGCGGGAAGCCAACCTGTTGGTCGAGTCGCTGGTGAACGAGCACGCCATCGGGTTCGTACTGGTGAAGACCGCCCTGGTCGGGATGGGCTCCTGGCTGCTGTGGGAGAAACGCCAGTACCCGGCCGCGGTGATCGCGATCTTCATCGCCTTCCTCGCCTACTACTGGGTCGTGCTCTACCACCTCCAGTACGCCGGACACGTCGTTCGCCAGCTCTGGGGCTAGAACGTGTTCCCGCCGCTGGGCGGGACCGAGTCCCCCCACCCCCATGGGCGCCCGGGCGGGTTAGAATCCGCGCGTGCCCCCTCGGGAGGCGCGCCCATCGGAGGTGATATGGCGAGCTTCATGCGCCCGTTCCAGTCCCAGGTCTACGCGGTGTTTCGGATCGTGGTCGGATTTCTGTTTCTCTGGCACGGCACCCAGAAGCTCTTCGGCTTCCCTGCCGCGGCGCGGGAAGGCACACCTGCCTTCATCACGTACGTCGCCGGCCCCATCGAGCTCGTCGGGGGCATCCTGGTGATGATCGGCTTCTTCACGAGCTGGGCGGCCTTCCTCTGCAGTGGGCTGATGGCCGCCGCGTACTGGATGGCGCACGGACTCCAGGACGTCTTCCCGCTCAACAACGGCGGCGAACTGGCGGCGCTCTACTGCTTCGCCTTCCTGTTCATTGCCGCCCGCGGCGCGGGCATCTGGAGCGTCGACGGCAACGCCTCGTGACACCACGCGTGACACCAGGAAGCGGCAACGCAACTCCGGCGCTGCACCGACGGAGAATCGCGTTTCTCCGACGGTGGGACGCATGCGGATACCCCCGGGGCAGTGGCGCGTCGCCCGGAGAGTCCCCTAGGATTTCCGGGCCGAGGAACACGACGAGCCGCCGACCGAGATCGCTTGACCTCCGTTTGCGGGTCGTCCAGAGTTTCGAGGCCCCCGGGATCTGCGAAGTTCGAAACCCGGGGTTTCATCCTGCGTGTCCGGTTCCCGAGAACTCCCTCGACGGGGAGAATCTTCATCCGGAAGAACTGCTTCCGGTGGACCGTCCGACGGAATGTCTCGAAGAGATCACTTGGCTCGTCTGAGTCGTCTGGAAAGAGCAAGTCTGGAAAGTCTCGAAGCTTCGAGGTCTGGTCGCGCCCCCATGTCACTTGCCGAGAACGGTCTCGGCCGAGTGAGCGAGAGAATCACGTGAAGAAGATCTATGTCGGCAACCTCCCCTGGTCCGCTTCGGAAGCGGAAGTTCGGGACTTCTTCTCCGTCGTCGGAGAAGTGCACTCGGTGGCGGTGATCACCGATCGGGAGACGGGTCGCTCGCGCGGCTTCGGCTTCGTCGAGATGGAAGACGGGGACGCCGATAAGGCGATCAACGAACTCAACGGCCGCGACATGGCCGGACGGCCGTTGCGCGTCAACGAAGCGCAGGACCGGCGCCGCGGTGGCGGCGGCGGTGGTGGTGGCGGCGGCGGCGGACGCCGCTGGTAAGCAGCCTATCCGGGGTCGCGGCGCGTGGGCGCCGCGGCCCCGTTTTCGTTTCGCCCGCCCCGCACCCCTCCGATGCCTGAATTCGGGGGGCGCGGCAGGCGCGTGCTGCACGGCCGTAGCGGCTGACCGGGCTTGCGGACTAGCGGGCTTCGCCCGCCAGGCGCGGACTCGTGCGCTCGACCACCAGGAAGCGTTCGGTGGGAAGCGCAGGAATGCGCCCTTCGAACAACTCCCGGGCGACGCGCTCAACTTCCCGGCGACTCTCGTCCCAGACGTAGAACCCGGGACCTTCGATGCAATAGCCGCCTTCACTGCGGCGGACCTGCGGTCGACTTGCCGACCCGGAAACGCGGTGGGTCATGCTCATGTGATGTTCCTCTTTGGCTTTCTGCCATGGGAACTTCGGTCGCGCGCGTGAGCACTGTGTGACGGAGGGCGCACGTTCGCGAAAACTCCGCCCTCGCGGACGCCTTCTCAGCGTGTGGCGAGCAAGGCGTCCATGCGCGCGAGGCTCTCGCGGCGCAAGGCCGCCCGGGTCGGACCGGTCGCGTCCGGAGACAGCGCCCCGAGCCGCTGCGCCGCCGCCCATGCCTGAGTCTCGACTTCGTTCGCCAGGGCCACCGCGTCCAGGAAGCCTGCCTCGAGCGCCGACTGTGGGGCGAACAGTTCGCCACCCGCTGTCGCCCGAGAGAGGAAGCGCGGGCTCAGCCGGTCGCGCGCCAATAGGATCGGCAGCTCGGGGAGCGGCATCCCGATGCCCATTTCGCTGAAGCCGAATCGGAAGTCGCCGGTCGCGCCCACCCGCCAATCCGACACCAGCAACAGCATCGCGCCCGCAGCCACCGCGTGTCCGGTCGCTCCCGACACGATGCCGAGCGGGCTCGCGTAGAGCGCGCGCAGCAGGGCGCCCATTGCGCCCAGCAGCTGGTTGGCGGCGGCACCCCCCGCCTGGAGCGTCGCGTTGTCGAGTCCGACACAGAAGCGCCCCGGGCGACCGAGCAGCGCGAGGGCATGAACGCCCTTCTCGGACTCGGCGCTGCGCAGCGCGTTCGCCAGCCCCGAAACGAGATCCGGCGTCAATGCGTTCGCCTTGCCGTCGTCGATCCGCACGATCGAGACGGCGTCCCGGGTCTCCTGGGTGAGCGCGCTCATGGCGCCGATGCTACCCGCGAAGGCGCCCGCGCGCGGTACCCTGCCGCGTCATGCAACGACTCCAGCGCTTCCTCGGCTTCCTCCTCTCTTGCACGGGCCTCGCCCTCGGCTGCGCCCATGCGCCGGGCGCGGCGTTCGATCCGGTGAGCATGGATCCGCCGGAAACCGACGCGGACCATCCGGCCGCCCTCGTCGAGCTCGCCATCGACAGCCACGGCGCGCCGATGAACGCCATCGTCTACCAGGCGCCCGGGGCAGGCCCCCACCCGACGGTAGTCCTCCTGCACGGATTCCCGGGCAACGAGCGCAACCTGGACCTCGCCCATGCGATGCGTCGCAGTGGTTGGAACGTGGTCTTCTTCCACTACCGCGGGGCCTGGGGAAGCCCAGGCGACTTCTCTTTCGGCCATGTCCTCGAAGACGTCGCCAGCGTCGTCGACTGGACCCTGGGCGCCGAGGCGGGCGCGCTACGGATCGACCCCGAGACCATCGCGCTGGTCGGCCACAGCATGGGCGGCTTCGCGGCCCTGCGTGCCGGCGCCGACCACGAACGGGTGGACTGCATCGTATCGTTGGCGGGCGCGAACTTCGCCGGACGTGGCCGGGCCGCCAATGCCGACCCGAAGGCCGCCGCGGCGATCGCCGCAGCACTCGACCAATGGCGCGCGCCGCTCGCCGGGACTTCCGGACAGGCCCTGGTGGCGGAGATCGCCGGCGACGTGGACCACTTCGACCTCGTGCGTCAGGCCCCGGCGCTGGCCGGGAAGCGCCTCCTGCTGGTGGCCGGGACCCGCGACCAGACGACGCCACCCGCGGAACATCACGATCCGCTGGTGGCTTCCCTCGAAGCCGTGGGCGCCACCCAGCTCGCCACCCGGGTGTTCGACGCAGACCACGCCTTCTCGGGGCGGCGGGTCGCCCTCGCTCATCTCGTGACGGACTGGCTCGGGAACCGCTGCCCCTAGAAGCCGCCTCAGTCGATCGAGATCCAGCGTTTGCCCATCAGGGCGACCACCGGGTCGATCACCGCCGTGAACGAGTCGCGTGCGTGCATCCGCTGCAGGAAGCCGCGCAGCCGTGGCCAGCGCACCGCATCGGGCGCGACACCCGCGAGGCGCAGGTTCACGAAGATCGAGGCCACGCTGAGGTCGGCGATGCTCATCCGATCCTCGACGTACCACTCCCGATCTCCGAGCTGGGCATCGAGGTAGTCGCAGAAGGGCGGGAGCTCCTCGTCGGCGACCCGAAGCGGCTCTGCCTCGTCGGCCGGCTCGCCACTCAGCAAGGGCAACAGCACCAGCGGCTGGAACACCCGTGACGCGACGGGTTGGAGGCCGCCGTCGACGTACTCCTCGAGCCATTCCGCATGCGCCGCCGACTCGGGAGCCTCGGGGTAGAAGGCCGGGTCCGGGTGGAGCCGTTCCAGGTAGCGGCAGATGATCGACGAGTCGTGGATCACCCGGTCGTCGTGCCTGAGCACGGGGATCTTCCCGAGCGGGCTGATCTCCCGGAACCCCTCGGGCGGCGCGTAGGGATTGAGGTTCTCGACCTCGTGATCGATGCCCTTCTCGTGCAGGAACACGAGGGTCTTGCGCACGAAGGGCGACACGGCGCTGCCGACGACGGTGTACGCCATGGCTCAGCCGTTCGCGGTCTTGGCGGCGAAGCGTTCCTTGTCGAGGCGCCAGCGGGTCGGCCCCGACAGCTCCCGCTCGACGGGCGGCTCCAGGGACGGCGGGTCCTTCTCGGGATCCTCGTAGCGGGCCAGGATGTCGTAGGTGGTCGAGCGCTGGACGGGTACTCGGCCGACCTCTCGAATCAGACGACGCATGTCCTCGGCGGGCAGGTTCTCGCCGAAGTCGGCACCGGACTCGCGGCTGATCGACTCTTCCATCAGCGTGCCGCCCATGTCGTTCGCGCCCGACATCAGCGCCATCTGCGCGACCTTCGGCCCCATCTTCACCCACGACATCTGGATGTTGCTGATCCAGGGCCGCAGGAAGAGCCGGGCGATCGCGATCAGCTTCAGATCTTCGGGCATCGACGCCCCGGGCCGGGCATCGAGATGGTTGAAGAGCACGTTCTTCTCGTGGATGAAGCCGAGGGGCACGAACTCGGTGAAGCCGCCGGTCTGCTTCTGGATGTCGCGGATCAGCTCGAGATGCCCAGCGATGTGGTGGGGCTTCTCGATGTGGCCGTACATGATCGTGGCGGTCGAGCGCAGTCCGATCTCGTGGGCGGCCGTCACGATCTCGACCCAGCGATCGCGTCCCAGCTTGTTCGGACTGATCACCTGGCGGATCTCGTCGTCGAGGATCTCGGCCGCGGTGCCCGGCATCGTCCCGAGCCCGGCATCGACCAGCCATTGCAAGAACTCGGGCAGCGGCATTCCCGACTTCTTGTGGGCGAAGTCCATCTCCTCGGGCGAGAAGGCGTGGATGTGCAGCTTCGGGAACTCGCGCTTCAGCGAGACGAGGATCTCACGGTAGTGGTGATGGTCCTTCGACGGGTGGATGCCGCCCTGGATGCAGACCTCCGTGGCGCCGCGCTCGACCGCGTCGCGGGCCTTGGCGACGAGCTTCTCCATCGGGTGGTCGTAGGCGTCGTCTTCCTCGCGGTGCCGCGAGAAGCCGCAGAACGTGCAGCCCACGTAGCAGACGTTCGTGAAGTTGATGTTCCGGCAGATGACGAAGGAGACGTCGTCTCCCTTGTCGAGCTCGCGGGCGAGATCGGCCGTCTGCATCAGCGCGAAGAGGTCGCGCCCCTGCAAGCCGAGCAGCGCCTCGACGTCGTCGCGCCGAAGTTCGTCGCCACTGAGCGCGCGATCGAGGATGCGCGCCGTCCCCGGCGTCGCGAGGGAAAGGAAGGCGTGTTCGGTCATGCCGCTTCTCCGACCGGGCGCGGGTCTCGTCGTACCCAACCCTGCTCGTCGACGAGCGCCATGGCGGCCTCGCGAACGCGCGGCTCGAAGTAGTCGGGCCGCGTGAGCAGGTGCTCGGGATAGACAGGGAGCCGTTCTACCAGGCGCTGCCCGGCGGCCACGGTGCGCTTCTCGAGCTCACGCAGGGCCGGCCAGGGGGCCTCGGGGTTGATGAAATCGACCGTCAGGGGCGAGACGCCCCCCCAGTCGTTGAGTCCCGAACGCAGCAACTGCTCGAGCACCTCGGGAGCGAGATTCGGCGGCGCCTGCACGTTCATGTCGGGGCCCAGGATCAATCGCGCCATCGCCACCCAGCCTGCGACGAGATCGTCGGACAGGGGCTCGACGCCGCGCATCGGCGTGTCGTCCTTCGGGTGGAAGGGCTGCACGATCACTTCCTGGATGTGGCCGTAGCGATCGGCGAGATCCCGAATCGCGAGCAGCGTGTCGACGCGCTCGGCGTCGTTCTCGCCGATCCCGAGCAGCAGGCCGCTCGTGAACGGAATCTTCAGCTCGCCGGCCTCGGCGTGCATGCGCAGCCGCACCTCCGGATCCTTGTCCGGGCAGTAGTAGTGGGCCGCTCCCTTCTCACGGAGGCGCGGACTGGTGTTCTCGAGCATCAGACCGAGCGAGGCGTTCGTCTTGCGGAGCTCGGTCATCTCCTCGGCCGAGAGGATGCCCGAGTTCGTGTGGGGCAGGATGCCGCCGGCGAAGCCGACCTCGCAGGCCTGGATCAGGTACTCGGTCGTCGTCGAGAGGCCCCGTGCCGCCAGCCACTCGCGGTGGCTCTTGTACGCCACCTCGGGCTTGTCCCCGAGGCAGAAGAGTGCCTCGGTGCAGCCGGCCCGCACGGCGCCCGCCACGGCGTCGGCGACTTCGTCGAGGCTGTAGGTCTTGGCGTCGGGATCGTCGGGCTGCTTCGCGAAGGTGCAGTACGAACAGCGATCGCGGCACAGGTTCGTCAGCGGGACGAAGATGTTGCGCGAGACGCTGACGACATCGCCCTTGCCGCGCCGCTTCGACTCGTGGGCGGCGTCGAGGATCGCGCCGTGCAGCACCGGGTCCGTAAAGCCCGCCGCGAGGGCTTCGGCGCGGCCCCGCTCGAGGCGGCCGTCGTCTACGGCTTCCGCCAGCCAGCGGGCAGCGTCAGGAGCAGACGGGGGCGTCGTGTGGGGCGAATTCATGCAATGTCAACCGCGGGGCGCGCGAGGAAGCATATCATCCCCTGAGAGGGGATATTTGCTTCCATTTGGTTGACGCTTTGCTTCCACGGAAGCCGTTCTCGGCCCCCGGCGGCGCCTGGCGCGCCCTAGAGGTCCTCACGGCTGCGCCGGACCACGACCCCGGCGTAGCGCAGGACCCCGGCGATCGGCGTGGGCTTCCGCACCTTCACCGTGATCGCCTGGGCATCGAACTGGGTCAGCACAGCGCGGGCGATCCGGTCGCCGAGCGCCTCGACCAGCTTGTGCTCCTGGTTGCCGGCGACATCCTCGACGATCTCGAAGACCCGCTTGTAGTGGATCGTGTGGCGGATCGAATCGCTGCGGCCGGCCTCGCGGAGGTCGCGCTCGATCTCCACGTCGAGCAGGACCGGGCGCCGCATGCGGCGCTCCACGGCGGTCACGCCGAGCGCAGCGGGCACCTGAATACCCTCGAGGAGGATCTTGTCTTGCACGGGCCCGGTCTCCTTCGGCCTGGGGGAGCGCGGAGTATTCCGCTTCGTCGGCCCAGCGGCGAGGCCCGCGTGGCTCCGCGCGGCGCGACCGATAGACTTCGAGGCCCCTCTGGAGGTCAGCCATGGATCTCGATGCGCTGCGGGCACGCGAAGCGGCCCATTTCCTGCCGGTCGTGAACCGCCACCCGGTGGCGCTGGTTTCGGGTCGTGGCTCCCGCGTCGAGGACGTCAACGGGAAGACGTACACGGACCTCATGTCGGGGTGGGGCGTGACCTGCATCGGTCACTGCCACCCGGCGCTGGTCGCGGCGATTTCGCATCAGGCCGGCCAGCTGATGCAGACGACGAACATCTTCTACACGCTGCCCCAGCTCGACCTGATCGATCGTCTGGCCAAGGAGACCCCGGCGGACATCACGCGCAGCTTCCTCACCAGTTCGGGCACCGAGGCCGTCGAGGGCGCGCTGAAGCTGGCGCACCGGGCCACGGGACGGCGCGCGTTCGTGTCGACGGAAGGCGCGTTCCACGGACGCACCCTCGGTGCGCTGCAGGTGATCGGCACCGAGAAGCACCGGCTGCCCTATGCCGCGCTGATGCCCGAACAGGTCTGCGTGCCCTTCGACGACCTGGATGCCGCGAAGCAGGCACTCGATGACAGCATCGCCGCCTTCATCGTCGAGCCCGTGCAGGGCGAGGGCGGCGTGAACGTGCCCAGCGACGGCTACCTGCGCGGCCTGCGCCAGCTCTGCGACGACACGGGGACACTCCTGATCTGCGACGAAGTGCAGACCGGCATTGGACGCACCGGCACCTTCCTCGCGTGCGAACACGAGGGCGTCACGCCCGACATCGTCACCCTAGGCAAGGGCCTCGGAGGCGGCTTCCCGGTCGCGGCGTTCCTGACGACGGAAGACGTCGCCAAGACGGTCCAGCTCGGAGACCACGGCACCACCTACGGCGGCAACCCCCTCGCCTGCGCGGCGGCCAACGCGGTGCTGACCGTGGTCGAGGAAGAGGGACTCGTCGCCCGCGCGGCCGAGCTGGGAGCGCGCCTGCAGGAGAAGCTGCGCGCCTTCGCCGAGCAGCATCCGGCGATCGCCTCGGGCGTGCGCGGGCGGGGCCTCTTGCAGGCCCTCGTCCTTCAGGACGCGGACCGCGCGGCGGCGCTCCCGCGTCAGGCGCTGGACGCGGGCGTCCTGCTCAATGTCACCGGCGGCAACGTCGTCCGCTTCTTCCCGGCCTTGAACATCCCCGAGGACGAACTCTGGACCGCCGTGGAGCAGGTGTTCGACTGCCTCGCGGACTGAGGCGTACGACACTTGCAACCTTGTGGTACCGGGGTTAGAGACGGACGAGCCGAAGACTCCAGCGCCCGAGCGAGCCGAGAGGGAACGATATGAAAGCCATCTGGAACGGTCGAACCGTCGCGGAGAGCGACGACACGGTCGTCGTCGAGGGGAACCACTACTTTCCCGAGAGCGCTCTGGCCCGCGAGCACTTCGCGCCGAGCGACCACACGTCGATCTGCTCCTGGAAGGGCACCGCGTCGTACTACGACATCTCGGTCGAAGGCGAGACCAACGCGAACGCGGCCTGGTACTACCCGGACCCCAAGGACGCGGCTTCGGAGATCCGCGGACGCGTCGCCTTCTGGCGCGGCGTGGACGTCGTCGAGTAGCCGAGCCTAGAGGGTCCTCTAGAGGCTCTCGATCTCCAGGTCGGGCTTCACCGCGACCACCCAGCGGATCTCCTCACCCGCGGCGAAGTTCGCGACCGCGGTGAAGAACGCGCTGTCCGCGGGACGCGGGTTCTCGACGCACTCGAGGCGGAAGCAGATCGAGCGCCCGGCGTACTGGGGGTACTGCTTCTCCATGTGTCCGCCGAGGACGTATTCGAGGTAGGAGTTGAACTTCGCCTCGAGCTGACGGAGCTGCTCGGGCAGGCTGCCCCAGGGCCGCGCCTCGAGCATGACCAGCAGGACTTCGCCGCTCTGCGCGTCCTCGGTGATCAGGTCGACCACCCGCGGGTTCTGGACACCCCGGGCTTCGGGCTTCGCTTCGGGGGCCTGGGACGGCTCCGAACCGGGCTGGATGACTTCGAGCTCTTTGAATTTCTGTTCCATGGGACGGTCGCGGCAGAGTAGCGACGAACCGCCCCGGAGGCGCCGCCTGCCGACGGGCTGGTCCCGGCCGTCGGATCTGGGCGACAATCGCGCTCCGCGCGATCGGCGACGGGTGTCGGACAGGAGGGGACATGGCGGGCGCACTCGAGGGATTCCGGATCATCGACTTCACCCAGGTCATCTCCGGGCCGATGGCGACCCGGATCCTGGCGGACCAGGGCGCCGATGTGGTGAAGGTCGAGCCGCCGAGCGGCGACATCCTGCGCCACATGGGCGGGCGGGCCGGCCTGTCTCCCACCTTCGCGACCATCAATCGCAGCAAGCGCTCGGTCGTCCTCGATCTCAAGAAGGAAGGCGGGCTCGAAGCGCTGTTGCGTCTCGTCGACGACGCGGACGTCTTCATCCAGAACAGCCGACCCGGCATCGCCGAACGCATGGGCATCGGCCCGAAGGTCTTGCGAGAACGCAACCCGCGCCTCGTCTACGTCTCGATCAGCGGCTTCGGCGAGAAGGGCCCCTTCGCCCACAAGCGCGTCTACGACCCGCTCATCCAGGGCATGTCCGGACTCTGCGAGATCCAGGGCGGCGTCACGGGTCCGCCGGGCCTGGTGCGGGTGATCGTGCCCGACAAGGTCACCGCGCTGACCGCGGCGCAGAACATCACGGCAGCGCTACTCGCACGGGAGCGCACGGGGGAGGGACAGCACGTCCAACTCTCGATGCTCGACGCCGTGATCGCCTTCGTCTGGCCCGAGGGGATGGCCTACCACACTTTCCTCGCCCACGACGGTCCGGCGCCGAAACCCGTTGCACGGCGCGATCTGGTTTTTGCCACCCGGGATGGACACATCATCGCGTCGACCGTGGCCCACCGGGAGTTCCAGGGCTTCTGCCGTGCCGCGGGGAAGACCGAATGGCTCGAAGACCCGCGCTTCCAGGACACGGCGGGTCTCGTCGCGAACGCGAAGGAGCGCCTGGAGATGATGGCCGCCGTGCTCGAGACCCGGACCACCGACGCGTGGCTCGCCGCCCTCGACGCCGAGGACGTGCCCTGCGCTCCGGTGCTGACCCGCGATCAGCTGCACGAGAACGCGCAGGTGCGCGAGAACGGAATCCTGATCGAAGAAGAGCACCCGGTCGCCGGCCGGATCCGGCAACCGCGTCCCGCCGAGCGCCTCGAGGGCACCCCCTCGGCCATCACCCGCCCGGCACCGATGCTCGGACAGCACAGCGACGAAGTCCTCGGCGAAGCGGGGTTCGCAGCGAACGAGATCGCGACCCTGCGCGACGCGGGCACGCTGGGAACCGCATGACGCGACGGCTGTTCGGGATCGGCACGTCGCGCACGATTCGACCCCACTGGCTGCTCCACGAGCTCGGCCTGCCCTACGAGACGCGCGCCATCCTGCCGCGCACCGAAGGGATGCAGGACCCGGATCTCCTGGCCCTCAGCCAGCGCGGCAAGATCCCCTTCCTGCAGGACGGCGACATCACGCTCGGCGAGAGCGGCGCGATCCTCTTCTACCTCGCGGACGCCTACCGGGATCGCGGCGACTTCGCTCCGGAACGCGGAACCGCGGCGCGCGCGCGCTTCGACGATCTCTGCTGCTTCATCCTGATGGAGCTCGACGCCACCGCGCTCTACGTGCTGCGGCGACACGAAGGACTTCCCGACGAGTACGGGGCGGCCCCGACGGCGTGCGAAGCGGCGCGGGGCTACTTCCAGCGTCAGGTCGGCTTCCTCGAGCAAACCCTCGCCGACGGCCGTCCCCACCTGCTGGGCGAACCCTTCTCGGCCGCCGACATCCTGCTGGCGAGCTGTCTGGCCTGGGCGAACCACGTGGGGATCGGGTCGAGCGAGACCCTGGAGCGCTACGCCGCCGGCCTGCGCGCACGACCGGCCTTCGCGGAGGCCTTTGCGATCAACTTCCCGCCCGGGGCCCTCGAAGCGGTCCAGCCCGCGTCGACGAGCCGCTGACGCGCGTCGGTCGGCTCAGCCGCCGAACATGCCGCCGTTCACGTGGATCACGCTGCCGTTCACGTAGTGGCCGCGGGTCGCGAGGAAGGCCACGACGTCGGCCACCTCCTCGGGCGTTCCCATCCGCTGCTGGGGAATGCGCGTCAGGATCGCCGTCTTCACCTCGTCGGGGAGCTCGTCGGTCATCTCGGTGTCGATGAAGCCCGGCGCGACCGAGTTGACGAGGATGTCCCGCCCGGCCAGCTCCTGGGCCAGGCTCTTCGTGAACGCGTCGAGGCCGGCCTTCACCATCGTGTACGGGATCTGGCCCGGGTTGCCGGTGTGGCCGACGACGCTCGAGATGTTGACGATGCGCCCCTGCTTCTTACGCAGCATGAAACGCCGCAGCACCAGCTTCGTCAGGTACCACGCCCCGCGGCTCATGCCCGCGACCGTGTCGTAGTCGTCGAGCTTCATCGACAGCATCGGCGCGTTGACGTTGAAGCCCGCGTTGTTCACCAACACGTCGACACGGCCCGCGACGTCCTTCAGCTCCGCGACGAGGGCATCGGTCTCCTCGGGAACGGCGAGATCCGCGCGGATCGTGAAGGCGCCGTCGAGCTCGTCGGCGAGCGCCCGCGCCTTCTCCTCGCTGGAGCGGTAGTGCACCCCGACGCGGAAGCCCTCGGCGGCCAGGGCGCGGCAGCAGGCGGCACCGATCCCGGTTCCGCCGCCCGTGACCAGGGCGAACCGCGCATCGCTCACGAAGACACCCCCGAGATGTGCTCACCGCCGTCGACGCGAATCACTTCGCCGTTGATCCAGCCCGCTTCGTCGCTCGCGAGCAGGGCGATCACGCCGGCCACGTCCTCGGGCGTGGTCAGGCGACCGAGCGGGTTTCGCGCCAGCGCCTGAGCCCGCATCTGCACCGAGCCGGGGATCGCATCCTGGGCCGGCGTGTGGGTGATGCCCGCCTGGATCACGTTGCAGCGGATGCCGTAGGGCGCGTACTCGACGGCGATCGAGCGCGACAGCGACTCGAGCGAGACCTTCGCGGCGGCCACGGCAGCGTAGCCCTTCCAGGCCACCTCGTTGCCTTCCGAAGTCAAACCGAACACGCGCGCGTCGTCGGCGAAGAGGCTCCGTTGATGCAGCTCCTGGACCCAGCCGAGCAGACTGGTACCCATCGCGTGAATCGTGCGCGAGAAATCATCTTCGTCGAGGAAGTGTTTGTCCGAGTACTCGGCCGGGCTCGCGAGGCCCATCGCCTGAGCGTGCCCGGCTGCGAACACCTCGTCGATCGCGGTCTGCAACTTCTCGGCGTCCATTCCCAGCTTCTCGGCGAGTTCGCCGGTCGCCGGCCGGGGCTTCTGGGCTTCGTGCACGAGCAGCTTCAGGTTCCCGAACGCGACCGAGTGGAGCAGCACGCGAACCCGACCGCCCCCCAACTCTCCGGTCAGTTCGTCGAGGACCGTCGCGCGCTTCTCCGACGACAGCGCGTCCACGTTCTTGGTGATCAGGCGCGTTCCGCCCGCGCGGATCGCCTCGAACTCGGGCTCGATCTGCGAGAGCACGGCGCGTCTGTCGCGGTGCACGATGCAGATGCTCATGCCCGCCGCGGCCAGACGCTTCGCCGTGGCGAGGCCGAAGCCGCTCGAGCCCCCGAGGATCAGCGCCCACTGATCGGCGTCGAAGCTCATGTCCCCCCTCCCTGTTCCGTACGTTCCGCAGCGGGTTCCGTACGCTCCCCAGCGGGTTCCGTACCGTCCGCAGCAGGTCCCGGACCGCCGGAAGCGGATTCCGGGCCGTTCGTGGCGGAATCTAGCCCGCTCACCGCGGTGGCGCCGAGCTCCAGCTCACGCGCCAGACCGACGAGCTCTTGCAGCGAAGCCGTCTCGATCTCACAGCCCGGCGGCAGCGCCGCGCTCAGCCGCTCGAAGTAGGGCTTGTCGCGCCGCGGGTCCACGACCACCACCAGGCCTCGGTCGTCTTCCGAGCGAATCAGGCGACCGACCATCTGCTTCAGATTCAGCAGCATCTTGCCCAGCGTGAAGAGCTCGAAGGCGTCCCCGCCCTGGTCGCGGATTCGCCCCTCGCGCCGCCGGCGCAACTCGTTCGGCACCTCGAAGGGCAGCTTCTCGATCACGACGGCTTCGAGCGCAGGGCCGGGCACGTCGATCCCCTGCCAGAAGGTGCGCGCCCCGAGCAGCACGCCGCCCCCGCCGGCGCGACGAAATCGCTCGACCAACGCCCCCGGATCGTCCGTGGCGCGCCGCGGCATCCAGACCTCGATGCCGTCGGGACGCAGCGCTGCGGAGAGCCGCGCCTGGACCTCGCGCATGCGCAGCAGGCTGGTGAAGAGCCCGAGTGTGCGGCCGCCGAGAGCGCGTCCGAGCTCGGTCAAGACCTGGGTGGTGAGCTCGACCGGGTCGCCCCGGTCCACGAGCGCCACGACACGCA
Source organism: Myxococcota bacterium (assembly GCA_039030075.1). Taxonomy (NCBI): domain Bacteria; kingdom Pseudomonadati; phylum Myxococcota; species Myxococcota bacterium. Next base: position 52,867 of record JBCCEW010000011.1, read on the forward strand.
TGTGGGACGCGTAGTCGAAGGGGCTGGGTAGCGATGCACGCCAACTCGGCGCCTCCCCGCTCTCGACCTCCAGCTCGCCCATGGCCGCGAACGCGTCGCCCCCGACGAAGAGACTGGCAGACACGCCGGCGAATGCCTCGAGCTTCTCGAGCAGCTGACCGTGGAAGGCGCGCGCCGGCGACACCGCGCGCAGCGCCATCCGCCAGCGATCGAAGGGTTCGTGCAGTTCATCGAAGGCCGCGACGATCGCGTCGTCCTCGGCGAACGCGCCGCGCAGGGAAGCGGCCGCATCGCGCAGCTCGCCGACATCGCGCTCGATCTGCTCCGAGATCTCGTCGTCTTCACCGCGCTCTTCGTTCAGGTCGCTGGCGAGCCCGGCGAGATCCTCGAGACGGGCCGCCGCACGATCGGCGGCCTCGGCCGCGTCGGGCACCACGCGCGGTGCGTGGGGCGGCAGCTGGACCTCCCCGAAGTCGCTGGCGCGCGGCGCCAATGCACGGCCCAACAGCCGCAGCTCTTGCAGCAGATCGCCCCGCGCCACCCGGGGCGACGCCCCGGTCCGCGGACGTAAGAGCGGCGGCGTGCGCCGCACGGGTCCGCCGAAGAGCGCGTCGAGTCGCTCGAAGAGCCGCTCGGGACGCACTTCCGTTGCATAGGCCTCGTCGGCGACGCCCACCAACTCATGGGCCTCGTCCGCGATCACATGACCGAAGTTCGGGTAGTCGGGCGGCCAACGCAGCAAGAGGTCGTGGTTCGCCACGACCAGCTCCGCCCGGCCCAGCGCCGAACGCCGCTTCCCGAACGGACACTGGGGTTCCGACGCGCACTGCTCCCGGGTGCAGTGTTCGGCGCGGGCGGCCACCGAGCGCTTCCGGAGCTCGCGCAGCGGCGGGAAACGCCCGAGCAGTCCTGCGGGCAGCGTGCCCACCTCGCCGTGCGGACGCAGTCGCGTGCAGCTCGCGAGCGCGGCATACGAACGACGATCGCGCGGGTCGACGAGCGGGCTCTCTCCCTCGGCCAGCGCCTGGAGCGTGCGGCGCTGGCAGAGATAGTTCGCGCGGCCCTTGATCGACAGCGCGCGCAGGTCCGAGTAGCCGAGGAAGGCTGCGGCCGCGGGAATGTCCTTCCGGAGCAGCTGATCCTGCAAGACCTTCGTGCGGGTCGAGATCACCACCGGATCTCGCACGCCGCCGGCCGCGCGCTCGACGGCGAAGGGAATCGCCGCCGCGAGATAGGCGAGCGACTTCCCGACGCCCGTTCCGCCCTCGAGCAGGAGACGGCCGCCCTCGTCGAGTAGTCGCACGAACTCGCGCGCCATCTCGATCTGGGGCTCGCGCACGCGGTAGCGCGGGAAGTGCCGCCGACCGCGGGCTTCGTCGGCGAGCGCGGCCGCAATGGCGTCGGCGTCGAAGGGGACCCGCGGCTCGGGACTCTTGGGGATCCGGATGAACTGGGGCGCCGCCGGCGCCGGCAGTGGCAGGCCCGAGGTCGCGAGCAGGGGGAGCCACGGGTCCTCGGGCGCGTAGGTCTCGAGGGCCGCCCGCGCCGTGTCGAAGCGGGTGTCGCCTTCGTGGGCCCGGCGCGCGATCTGGGAGAGGACGGCCGCCGCATCCACCGCGTCGGACAGCGCGCGATGGCGCTCCTCGCGTTCGAGCAGCCGGTCGACGAAGGTGGCGAGCCGCAGATCCGGCGAATCGGGGAAGCAGATCCCGAGGATGTCCTGGGTGTCCAGGTACGTCGCCTGGGCAAACGCGGGAGACAAGAAGCGCGTCAGGAAGTGGCGCTCGAAGTCGGCGTTGTGGGCCACGATCACCCGCCCCGACAAGAGCTGCAGAAGCTCGGGAGCCACCGCTCCGATCGAAGGCGCGTCCCGAAGATCGGCATCGCGCAGACCCGTGAGCGCCGTGATCGCCGCGGGCACGCTTCCCTGCGGCCGGATCCGGCTCTCGAAACAGCGGGCACCGTTCCCGTCCAGCAGGACTGCGCCCACCTCGATCGGCTCGGCGCGTCCTTCCTGCGGGAGTCCGGTGGTCTCGAAGTCGACGACCGCCACCGGGCCCGTCTTCGCCAGCCACGGCGCCAACGCGTCCAGATCGATCCCGTCGTCGCCCGACGCGAGCGCGCGCGGGGGTCCGGTCAGCGCGGGCATGCGTCCCCGCGCAGCGTGAGAGCCCGATCGATTTGCGGCACCACGGCTCGGCCGGAGCCGAGCGCGCGTCGGCTAGACGTAGATGCCACCCGAGTAGCCGCGATCCTGGCGGATCATCACGTTCACGCAGGCGGGCTTCCCGGACGCCGCGGCACGCTCGAGCGCGGGTCGCAGATCTTCCGGCCGCTCGACCAGCTCGCCGTGCCCGCCCATCGCCTCGACGACCTTGTCGTAGCGGGTGGGGTGCAGGAGCGTGCTGTCGTAGTGACCGTAGATCGCGCCCTGGGGACGCATCATCTGGCCCCAGGCGGCGTCGTTTCCGACCACACCGATGATCGGCAGTCCGAAGCGCACCGCCGTGTCGTACTCGAAGCCGTTCAAGCCGAAGCTGCCGTCGCCGTAGACGATCACGACGCGCTTGTCCGGGTTCGCCGCCTGGGCCGCCAGGGCGAAGGGCATGCCGACGCCGAGCGTGCCGAGCGGGCCCGGGTCCATCCACGCACCCTCGCGCTTCACCGGAATGATCTTCGCCGCCGTCGCGACGATGTCGCCGCCGTCGCCGATCACGATCGTGTCGCCGAGGGTGTCGAGCCAGTCGCGCACCTCTCGGCACATGCGCTGGGGATCGACCGGGCTCTCGTCGCTGTCGAGGGCCGCCTGCACCTTCGCCTCGGCGGCGGTCTCGACTTCGCGCAGCTCGTCGCGCCAGCTCGAGAAGTCGAGCTGGGTGCCCGTGTTCTTCATCTCCTCGGTGAGCAGCTCGAAGCTGCACGCGAGGTTGCCGACGAGGCCGACGTCGGCCTGGCGGTTCTGGCCGATCATGGTTGCGTCCATGTCGAGCTGGATGATCTTCGCATCCGCCGGAATCGTCGCCCCGAAGCGCATCCGGAAGTCCAGCAGCGTGCCGGCGAGAATGATGCAGTCGATCTTCTCGAGCGCCGTGCGCCGCGAGCGATTCAAGAACTCGGGGGACTCGGGCGGAATCGTGCCGCGCCCCATGCCGTTCGCGTAGGACGGAATGTGGGTCTCGGAGATGAAGTGGTTCATCGCCGCCGAGGCGTTGGACCACTTCACGCTGGTACCGGCCATCAGCATCGGGCGCTCGGCCGAGCGCAGGAGATCCAGCGCCTCCCCGATGGTCGCCTTGTCGGGCGACAGGCGCGGTGGCGCCGTGGTGATCCGCGGGATCGTCACTTCCTCCTCGACGTTTCCCATGAAGATGTCCATCGGGATCTCGAGGTAGGCCGGTCCGGGGATGCCCGACACCGCGTGGCGCACGGCGAGCTCGATGTACTCCGGGATCCGGTGGGTCTGGTAGATCGCGTCCGCGTACTTCGTGATCGGCCGGACGACGCCGATGTGATCCATCTCTTGCAGCGAACCGCGTCGCAGGTTCTCGAACGGCCCCTGCCCACCGAAGACGAGGATCGGCGAGTTCGCGCGCCAGGCGTTGGCGATGCCGGTGACACCGTCGGTGACGCCGGGTCCGGCGGTGATCGCCGCGACGCCGATCTTCCCCGGGTTGCAGCGCGCCCAGGCATCGGCCGCGTGCACCGCCGCCTGCTCGTGGCGGACGTCGATGATGCGGATGCCCTGCTCTTTGCAGCCGGCATAGAGCGGCATGATGTGGCCGCCGCAGAGCGTGAAGATGCACTCGACGCCAGCCGCCTTCAGAGCGCGACCCGCGAGAATGCCGCCGTGGACATCGGACATGGGGAGACCTCGGTGGTTCGGGGAGAGGCTGGCGACGGTATCACCGGGCCATCGCGAGGGTCAAATAGACGACGGGGGCCGTGTTGCCACGACCCCCGCCGTTCGAAAGAAACCGGTCTGTCGGTGCTACTGCACGAAGTCGGCGCGCCGGTTGTAGCGCCAGGCCGACTCGTCGTGACCCTGCACCGCGGGGCGATCCTCGCCGAAGCTCACCGTGCGGAGCTTCGAGGACGGGACGCCCAGGTCCACCAGGTAGCGCTTCACCGCGTTGGCGCGGCGCTCCCCGAGGGCCAGGTTGTACTCGGCGCTGCCGCGCTCGTCGCAGTGGCCTTCGATGGTGACGGCACCCGCGTCGGCCGCGTTCACCGCGTCGGCGTTGCCGCGCAGCGCCGGGCGGGCGTCGTCGCGGATGTCGAAGCGGTCGAAATCGAAATAGACCGTCTGGAACTCAGCCAGCTTGGTCGGCATCGGCGGCGGCGGCTCGACCGGCGCCTCCTGGAATTCGCTGCCCGTGTCGGGAGTCGCAGCGGCGGTGTTCTCCTGGCTGCTCTGGCAGCCCCAGAGGCCCGTGATGCTCGCCAAGAACAGGACGCCGATGGTTCGCGTGAGCGATTGCTGGGTCATCTTCCCCTCCTCCGACCGGAATGCGGTGCGACCGAAGCCCGGGCGCCGACGGTCCGGTGACCCGTCTCGAGGCCAGTCCCCGATCGGGTACGAACGGCCCCCCCAGGTGTCGCGGGACATAGGGTTGCGGCTTCGTTCCCCCGAGGCAACCCGTTTCTCGTGTTTCTCCGGGTGGATCCGGTGATCCGGGTCACCTTGCCCGGGGCCCGGGAGGGCCGCCGGCCGGGCCGCGTCGGTCAACTCGGCGGGGCTTCTCGCCGATGGGGCACCGGATGAGGGACACGCGAGAGGTCGTGATCGCCGCGGCCGCCCAGGCCGACGAGACCGGGATTCGCTTCGAGGGACCGGCGGGTACCGAAGAAGTGGGCTGGGACGCCATCGTGGGCGCGGTGGCGGCCGAGGTCGGCGAGCCCCAGGGCGTGTGCGCGATCGTCTTCGATCTCCGGGTGCGGCGTGCCGGTATCAGCCACACGCTCCGGCTCGATGCCGACCCCGGCGAGGGCGCGATCGACTGGGCCCGGCAGATCGCGGCCGGCATCGGCGTCCGCGCCGGTCCGTCGATCAAGGCGCTCGCCATCGACGGGGTACCGTCGCGGTGGTTCCCCGATCTGGCGAGCTTCGAGGCGGACGAAGGCGAGGCCGACTGTCTCTTCGAGCGCTGAGCGCGTGCCCTTCTCGCCGAGCGAACGCCCTGCTCGCTGATCACACGCCGTTCCGGTGGGGTTCGATATGCTCGGCCCTGCCCATGCAACGCGTCGAAGGTCCGCAGACCCCCTTCGAGGTCTACTGCTACCAGTGCCAGGTCACGTTCCCGGCGGAGACCCGACGCTGCCTGCACTGTGGTGCCAAGGTGGGCGCCCGCGGCATGGGGCAGCGCTTCGAGCCGGTTCCCGCTTCGGAACACGGCACCGGCCCGCCCTCCCCCCAGGACGTCCTGGAGGAGGAAGAGGCCGAGAGCCGCACCCAGCTGGCGCGCCGCTTCGGCGGGCTGGCCGTGTGGGGGCTGATCGCGCTCAGCGCCATCCTCACCCGACTCTGCGGCGGCTGAGGCGGGCGCTGCCTGGGGCTCGGGAAACCGGGTAGCCTGGGCCCATGGGCGAGCAGAACACTCGGCTCGCGCTGCTGCGCCTCTCCGGCGAGATCGGCATCAAGGCCCGCGCTACCCGCATGCGGTTTCGCAAGCGGTTGATCCAGAACCTGCGCGACGCCCTGGGCTACGCGGGAATGCACCAGCGCGTCGAGGTCTCCCACGACCGTCTCTACATCGCGCTCCCGGACGCGATCGAGCTCGACGACCATCCGTTGACCCACGTCTTCGGGGTCTCCTCCCTGTCGCTGGTCGAGCGGCATCCGATCACCGACCTCGACGGCGTGGTCCAGACCGGGGCGGCGCTCTTCCGCGACGCTGTGCGGGGTCGCCGCTTCGCCGTGCGTGCCCGCCACGTCGGGCGCCGAGGCCGAGCCGAGATCCGCAGCCGCGACGTCGAGCACGCCCTGGGCGCCCTGCTCCTCCCGCTCTCGGCGGGCGTCGACCTGCGCCAGCCCGAGGTGGTGCTCGGCATCGAGCTGCTCGAGGACGCCACCGCCTTCTTCCACGAGGGCGCGAAGGGGCCGGGGGGCCTGCCCGTCGGCGTCGAAGGACGCGCCGTCGCGCTGCTCTCGGGCGGCTTCGACTCCGCCGTCGCGGCCTGGCAGATCCAGAAGCGCGGGGTCGAGTGCGACTACGTGTTCTGCAACCTCGGCGGCGCCCAGCATCTGCAGGAGGTGCTGCCCGTGGCGAAGTCGCTGGCCGCGCGCTGGTCCTACGGCTGCCGGCCGAAGCTCCACGTCGTCGACTTCGAGGCGATCACCGCCGCGATCCAGGAACACACGGCCACCCGCTATTGGCAGCTCGTGCTGAAGCGCCTGATGCTGCGAACCGCCGAGGCCATCGCCCTCTCCAACCGGGCCCAGGCGATCGTTACCGGGGACGCCGTCGGGCAGGTGTCCTCCCAGACCCTCGCCAACCTCGACGTGGTCTCGCGCGCGGCGGAGATGACCGTGCTGCGACCGCTGGTGAGCTTCGACAAGCAGGAGATCACCGCGCTGGCGACGGCGATCGGGACGTACGAACTCTCGAAGCGCGTGCGTGAGTACTGCGCCCTCGTCCCGACGAAGCCCGCCACCCGGGCGAGCCTCTCCCGCGTCGAAGCGGAAGAGTCACAGCTGCCGCCCGGCCTGTTGGCCCGCGCCCTCGACGAGCGCATGGTCGTCGAGCTGCATCGCATCGATCCGGATCTCGAGAACGCCCCGTCGTTCTCGGTGGAACGCGTGCCCGAGGACGCGCTGCTCCTCGACCTGCGGCCGGTGGCCCAGTATCGGAACGGCCACCACCCGGACGCCCTGCACCTCGATTTCGAGCAGGCGCTGTCCGCGTATCCGAGCTTCGATCGTGCGCGCCGCTACGTGCTCTCCTGCGAGTACGGTCTGCTCTCGGCCCAGCTGGCCGAACGCATGCGTCGCGTAGGTTTCGAAGCACACCACTTCCGCGGGGGCCAGCGAGCGCTGATGAAGCAGGCGACGAGCAGGGGCTCAGCCGAGTAGGTGCACCGCCACGCGCCGCCGGCGCGGACCGTCGAACTCGAAGAGCCAGATCGCCTGCCAGGTGCCGAGCAACAGGGCGCCCTCGTGGATCGGGATCACCTCCGAGGGGCCGAGCGCCGAGGCCTTCACGTGGGCGTGGGCGTTGTCGTCCTTGCGGTCGTGCAGCCAGTCGTTCTGCGTCGGGAAGATCGCCTCGAAGCCGTCGATCACGTCCTGCCCGATGTTCGGGTCGGCGGTCTCGTTGACGACGACGGCGCAGGTCGAGTGCAGGACCATGACCTGACACTGCCCATGCTGGAGACCGCTCTGGGCCACGATCTTCTGGACGCGCTCGGTGATGTCGAAGGACTGCTGCGGCGCCGTCGTCTCGAGCTCGAAGAACTCGGTTCCCCCGGCCATCAGCTTCCTCCTCGCAGGCCCGGCAGACCGTCCAGGCTCTTGGCGTTGAACTCGCGCGCGTACTTCTCGAGCGTCGCGTCGTCGTGGCGGTCGGTCCACAGGTGAAGCTGGCGTCGATCCCCGACGTAGCTGTACTCGGGGACGCCGTACCCACACGAATCGGACACGCGATCGACCTTCACCCGGAGGATCGTGCGCGCGTTCCGGTAGTCGCCGAAGTGGGCGTAGAGCGCGTCCCAATCGGCGTCGCCCGGCTCGATCACCTCTCCGCGACCGTGCAGACGCAGGATCCGCGGCGGGCCTTCGAACGCGCAGAACATCAGCACGATGCGACCGTTCTCCCGGACGTGGGCCACGGTTTCGATGCCGCTGCCCATCAGGTCGAGGTAGGCCACCGTGTGCTCGTCGAGGATGGCGAGCCCTTCCAGGCCCTTCGGCGAGAGATTGACGAGACCCTCGTCGGCCCGCGGCGCCGTCGCCACGAAGAAGACGTGCTGCTTGCGGATGAAACCCGCGTTGCGAGCGTCGATGCCGTCGAAGACCTTGCCCATCCCTGCCTCCTCCACGGTGTGGACCGGGCGCAGCGGGAAGGTAGCGGCTTGCGATCCCCGCCAGCGCCGGGGGTGCTCCCGCGTGGCTCAGGGCGCGGCGTCGAGGCGCTCGAGCAGGGCGTCCCGCTCGTCGGGGGACATCTCGCGCAGGCGTTCCCAGGCCTGTCGCAGCCGCTTCTGTTCGTCGGGCGGGAGGTCGCGGAAGCGCTCGGCGTTCCGGCGGATACGCGCGCGCTCGGTTCCGTCGAGGCTGCGCAAGGTCTCGAGCCGCTCGCGCAGGGCCTGCTGTTCCTCGACCGGCAGCGACCGGTAGCGCATCACACGCTCGCGCAGGGCGCGTCGTTCCTCTTCGGGCAGCGCGCGCATCCGCTGCTGCAGCGCCCGCCGTTCGGCGGGATCGAGTCCACCGAGATCGCGGGCGAGCGCGCGGCGGTCTTCCTGGGAGAGATTCCAGAAGCGGTGACGCATGCGGCGCTGGACGCGTTCGCGTTCGTCCGCAGGCAGCTCGCCCAGGAAGGCCCGATAGCGCTCGCGCATCTTCCGGCGCTCGTCGGGCCCGGCCTGCTGCCAGCGCTGGCGCAGTCGTTGCCGGAGCTCGCGGCGCTCCGCCGGTGTCGCGTTGCGCCAGCGCTCGCGCAGCTCGGTCGCGCGAGGGCGTTCGTCCTCGGCCCACGCAGCGCTCGACGGTACGAGCCCGACCCACCAGACGGCGAGCAGAAACGCGACGAAGAAACGACGGCGCGTCATCCGCTGCGTTCCTCCTCGAGGGAGAGCCAGGCTTCGAGCAGTTCGAGGTTCGCGATCACTTCGAGATCGCGGACGGTCTCGAGCTCGATCGCCAAAGCGAGCTCCTCGTCCGAAGGCTCCGCCGGGGCGCTCGAGGGCGCGGACTCCGCGCGGGCGAGGGAGGTGGCGTCAGTCGCCGGCCTCGGATCCGGAACCGGCGGGACCAACCGCGGCTCGGGAAGGCTCGGTTCCGATCCTTCGACGTCCGAGGCTTCGGGCGGAGGCGCGGGCTCCCGTGCCACTTCGACCGGCGGCTTCGGCGCGGGCGCTTCCGGGGTCGGCACCACCGGCGACTCGTCGCGCGCGATCGGCGGCGGCGTGGGTGTGGAACCCGGGTCGCGACCGAAGGCGAGGTAGAGCGCCAGCAAAGCCGCGGCCGCGGCACTCGCCGCGAGCCAGCGTTCGGGTCGACGGCGGCGCGGCGCGGCGCCGCGTGCCCGCGACGGCGCTGGAGCCGTCGCGACGGCGTCTCGCTCGGCGGCGATGCGTTCCTGCAGACGGTCCCAGCGGGTCGCCTCCACATCGGGCAGGGGCAGCGTGCCCAGCGCGTGGTCGACGTTCTCGAGGGCATCGAGCGCGGCGGCGCACTCGGCGCAGGATTCCAGGTGCGCTTCGACCTCGGCGGATCGGGCCGCAGCCAACTCTCCGTCGAGCCACGCCGAGAGCTCTTCGTGGACGTGCCGTTCGCTCATGAGCTCGCCTCCGGGACCGGCGGTTGCGTCTCTCCGACTCGGGGCAGCTTCGCGGCGAGTGCGGTCCGGGCTCGATGCACCAACGCTTTCACGGCCTTCTCCGAGGTATCGAGCGCCTCTGCCACCTCCGCGTAGGACAGGCCCTCGACCGAGGCCAGCCAGAGCGCCGAGCGCTGTCGCTCGGGCAGCTTCCGCAGGGCAGCATCGACACTCTCCGAAAGGCGTCGCGCATCGACGACCTCGTCGACGGCCGGCAGCGCCGACCCCAGCTCGGGAGCCTCGGGCGCATCCGTGCTGTCGTGAGGATCGCGACGGCGCGGGCGGCGCAGCTCGTTCCAGGCCAGGTTCGTGGCGATGCGGTAGAGCCAGGTCGAGAAGCGGGCGTCGGGTCGGTAGCGCTCGCGGGCGCGGTATACGCGCAAGAAGGACTCCTGGAGGAGCTCCTCGGCGCTGGCTGCGTCGGTCACCAGGCGCTCGAGGTAGCGCAAGAGGGGCCGTGACCAGCGCTCGAAGAGCGTTTCGAAGGCGGACTCATCGCCCGCGGCGAACGCCAGCATCAGCTGGACGTCTTCGTCGGGATGCCGGGCGCGCGCCTCCACTGCCTCCATCGAACCCGTTTCGGCCCTCCGGGTTGCGGTCTTTCCGAGATCGGAAACTCCCCGCAGGGGATCCAGGCGGGCAGGGCTCAGGCCTGGAGCCGCTCCAGAAATGCGATCACGTTCTCATTGAAGGCGGCGGGATCGTCGAGATTCGTGATGTGCCCGGCGCCGGCCATCATCACGCGTTGTGCGGCCGGCAGGCGCGTCTCGAGCACTTCCGCGGCCCGCAGGTAGGCGTCGTCCTTCTCGCCGATGATCACCAGCGCCGGCATCGTCAGTTCGCCCAGCCGGTCCATGACCTGGCTCGCCGGCCCCGCCACGCGCCGGGCGAAGTTCGCGATGCCGTGGGGCTGCTGGGCCGCGATCGCCGCGGCCGCGGCGCGAGCGACGTCGCTGTCGGGGCGCAGGCCGACCATCGTCGACGCCGCTTTGCCAGAGACGAAGGCCTCCATGCCGCGGGTCTCGACGAAGGAAGCCGTCCGCTCGACCATCTTCTCCCAGCGCGCCTGGGCCTCGGGATTCTTGAAGCCCGGCCCCGTGTCGACCAGCAACAGGCCGCGGACACGCTCCGGGTTCCGCAGCGCCAGGTGCAGCGAAGCCAATCCGCCGAACGAGAGCCCACCGAGCACGGCCGGTGTGTCGCCGACGGTGGCGTCGAGGACGCGGCCGAGATCGTCGAGGACCGCGTCCAGGTGATAGGCGTCGGGATCCTCCGGCGCGTCGGAGAGACCGTGTCCGCGGTAGTCCCAGAGCACGACGCGCGCCCCGGCCGCCACGAAGGGCTCGACCTGGGGACGCCAGTTCTCGTGGGTGGTCGAGAGCGCGCAGCTCAGCACCACGGGCAGGCCCTCGCCGTGCACCTCGGCGTAGACCGCGTGGCCATCGGAGGTCTCGACTTTCACGAGCGCTCCAGCTGCTGCTGCAGCGCCTTCGCCATCTCGTCGAGCTGGTCGCGCATGGCGCCCTTGATGGTGAACTCGGGCACCAGCCCCTTCGTCTTGCCTTCCATCTGCAGTCGCACGCGCGTGCTGTCGCCCCGTTCCCGCAGCGACAGCTTCCCGGACAGCCGCTTCCAGACGTTGCCGTCGCAGACCTTCTCGAAGGCGATGTCGCCGTCGGGGGCGAAGTCGAAGTGGAAGGTGGCCGTGCCCTCGCGACCGAGCGCGGTGTAGCGGGTACGGGTGGTCTTGCGCTGCCCCTCGTCCGCCACGATCTCGGTATCGCTGTCGGGAAAGAGTCCGACCAGGGTTTCGTTCTGGCGGATGATGTCCGCCGCTTCCTGGCGCGAGCGCTTCACGTCGAACTGCTTCTCGAGATGCATCGAATCCTCCAACGCCTGCGCCAACGGTAGCTCGACCGAGGCCGCGCCGACGCTCAGCGCACCTCGAACCAGAAGGGAAGCAGCGCGACCGCGCGCCCCTCGTTGGCTGCGTCGATCCAAGGCTGCAGCCGTCGCTGCCAGCGGCTCCAGGGCGTGTCTCCGACGGCGGAAACGCTCACCTGACGCAGCACCTCGCCGAGCTGCTCGGCGAAGGGCTGGGGCGGCGGATAGGGCACCAGCGCGACATCGGCGTCGGCGGGGAGTCCGGCCTTCTCCTTCGCCAGCAGCAACGCTTCCCTCATTCCTCCCAGTTCGTCGACGAGCCCGGCCTCGGCGGCCTGCGCCCCCGTCCATACGCGTCCTTGCGCCACCGCGTCGACCTGATTCTCGTCGAGGGGACGCCCGTCGGCGACGCGCGACAGGAACAGCCCGTAGATCGATTCCACTTCCTCGCGCAGGCGCGCTCGGGTCTCGGGCGAGAGCGGCTGCGAGCTGACCTGGATGCCGGCGTGGGTGCCGCGGGTCAACGACTCGACGCCGATCTGGAGCTTCTCGAAGGTGCGGGCGAGCACCGGTCGCAGCACGAACACCCCGATCGACCCGGTGATGCTGCCCGGCGAGGCGACGATCGCGTCGGCGCCGGCGGCGACGTAGTAGCCGCCCGACGCCGCGACGTCGGAGAAAGTCGCGATCAGCGGCTTCCCGGATTCGCGCACCCGCTGGGTCGCGCGCCAGATGACGTCGGACGCCAGCGCCGAGCCGCCGGGGCTGTCGATGCGGAAGAGGATCGCCGAGATCTCCGGGTCTTCTGCCGCATCGATCAGGGCCCGCGAAACCGTGTCCGAGGCCAGCACGATCTCGCCCGTGGACGTCGTGCGGCCATCGCCCGTCACGACGTTGCCCGTCCCGTAGACCAGCGCGAACGTCGCCTGCGGCACGAACCCGACACTCGCGGGATCGACTGCGGCGTAGACATCGGCGTCGACGCGGGTCGGGTCACCCAGGTCGTCCCAGAGCCCGTCGAAGTGGCTCGTCCGATCGATGATGCCCAGCGCTTCGAGGCTCGCGGCGTCGAAGGGGGCCGCGTCGATCGCGGCGCGCACCTGGGCCGGGGTGAGCGAGCGTCCCTCGGCGATGCCGGCGACGAACTGGGCATCGATCGAGTCGAGCAACGCGTCCGCCATCTCCCGGTGGGCGTCGCTCATCGATTTTCCGCTCAGCGTGTCGGCCGCCGTCTTGTAGCGACCGATCCGGGCGACGTCGAAGTCCACACCGAGTTCTTCGAAGAAGCCGCCCAGGAACAGGTACTCGCCGGCCAGCCCGATCAGCGGGGCCGTCGACGCCGGGGAAGCCACCACTTCGTCGGCAGCGCTGGCGATGTAGAGCTCGAGATTACCGCTGAACGCCTCGAGTTCGAGGTAGGCGACCGTGCGGCGACCGGCGGCGCTGACGCGCTCGATCGCGGCGCGCAGCTCCTGGGCCTTCGCCCACCCGATGCCGACGCTGCGAATCCGCAGCACCACGGCGGCGAGTCGTGCGTCGCGCTCGGCCTTGTTCAGGTTCGACAGCAGCGTCGCGAACGGGACGGACGCGTCGCCGGCGAGGCGCGCCAGCAGCGGTGGGTCCGTGCTTTCGACGTAGGTGCCCGAAACATCCAGCACCAGCACGCTGTCGTCTTCGATCTCGAAGCCGCTCGGCGACAGCCACACCAGCAGCAGCAACACGACGAACAACACGCCGAGAACGCGAAGTACCTTCATTCCGCCCCCCTCTTCTCCATGCAGGGCCTCGTGGACCGAGGCCGCGTCACCGAATCCGCAGGGAGCGAAACGCGCTCAGGAAACCGCGAATCGGCGCAGGTCGAGCGTAGGTTATCCTTGGCGCCGATGGCCAAAGAGGTCTACGTCGCGGCGGTGGGCCTCACGAAGGTCGACCTCACCGGTCGCATCTTCGCCTCGATCTTCGACCTGTTCGCCGATGCGTTCGCACGCGCCCTCGAGGATTCCTCGGTGCGCAGTTTCGATGCGGTCCAGGTCGGCATCATGGACAGCGAGGAGTTCGAGAACCGCGCCAACATCGCCACCAAGGTGGCGGATCGGCTCGGGCTCACGGGCATTCCCGCGGTGCGCAGCGAGACGGCGTCGTCCACCGGCGCCGCAGCCCTGCACGAGGCCTACTACAAGGTGGCATCGGGCGCGTTCGAGAGCGTGCTCGTGCTCGGTGGCGAGCGGATGAAGACCGTCACCACCGAGGTGGCCACGACGATCATGTCGAAGACGGTCGATCCCGAGGAGCGCCGCTTCGGCTTCACGATGCCCGCCCTGATCGCGCTGATCACCCAGGCCTGGCTTCAAGAACGACGCATCGGCGACGCCGCCGCGGTCGAAGCCCTCTCGCGGCTGATGCATCGGGCCCACGCCCTCGGATCCCAGAACCCGCTGGCCGCCTTCTTCGACAAACCCGAACCGCTGGCGGCGTACCACGACGAGGGCCGCAACCTGCCCGTCGCGACACCCCTGCGCCGCAAGGATTGCTCGCCGATCTGCGACGGAGCCGCTGCGTTGATCCTCACCTCGCGCCCTCAGTCAGTGCGCGTCGCCGGCCTCGGCTCGGCCACCGAGACCAGCTCGATCCTCGACCGCACGGTGCTGACCGGGCTCGAAGCCACGCGCCGCGCGGCCCAGCTCGCCTACTGGCGCGCCGGTGTGGCGAACCCGCGCGAGATCGAGGGTCTGGTGGTCGAGGTGCACGACGCGTTCAACAGTCTCTTGCCGATCGGGCTCGTCGACCTCGGGCTCTTCGATCCGCCGAAGGTCCTCGAGGCCCTGGTCGGCAAGACCAGCGGCCCTGCCCAGGACCCGTACACCAACCCGATCACCGGACCGCGCGGCGCCATCCCCACGAATCTCTCGGGAGGGCTCAAGGCGCGCGGCCATCCCGTAGGTGGCACGGGCCTGTTCCAGATCTGTGAGAACTACCTGCAGATCATGGGTCGTTTCCCGAACCCGAAGGCCCAGGTGCCCGACGCCCGCTTCGGGATCTCCCACTCGATCGGCGGCCCCGGCAACAACAACTACGTGACGCTGCTCGAGCGCAGCGACAGCCGGCGCCACCGCGACGTCGTGCCCGCGCCGCGCCGCGAGTTCTCTTCTCACGAGCACCGCCTCGTCCGCGAACAGGCCCAGGGGCTCCACGGATCGGCCGCGCGCGTCGTGGCTGCGACCACCATCCACGTCACCTCGGGCGGTGGAGAGCCGATCCACGTCGCACTCCTCGAAATCGACGGGCGACGCGTCTTCGCGACCCTCGACCGGGCCACCGCGGAAGGGCCCGCGGACCAGGTGCTGGCCGGCCAGAAGGTGCGCTTCCTGGTGAAGGACGACGGCGACCACTACTTCCAGATCCCGCCCGAGCGCGGCTTCGATCTCGGCCGCGTCGTGCAATCCATCCGACGAAGGGTCGGAGGCCGGGCCGCCGGGACGTCAAGAGAGTAGGCAGGGACGGAAGCGGCGCTGCATACTCGCAGCGATGTCGATCCGTGCCTATCGCCCCGACGACGCGAAAGCCGTGGCCGAGCTCGCCGTTGCCTGCGCCCGCGGCGAGAACGACTTCGTGCTGAACCCGCTCTGGGAGACCTCCGAGGAGCTCGACGCCGAGTTCCGGCGTTTCGGGATCGCCCCAGAAGAACATCTGTGGGTGGCGGACCCGGACGGCAACGGCGATCTCGTCGGGTTGGTGGGTTTCCTGCGCCGGCCCGGCGACACCAGCGCGGGCATGATCTGCCCGATCGTGCGACGTGGAGAACGTGGGCGCGGTGTGGGCGGCGAGCTGCTCCGCGCCGCACAGAACGCGGCGACCGATTCCCTCGGCATCGACTTCGTGACGGCCGGGATCGGCACGCGCAACCGCGGCGGCTACTCGCTGCTCTCCAGCCACGGCTTCCGGCCGGTGCGGCAGGCCTTCCTGATGCGCTGCGATCGTGCGCCCGAGTCACTCCCCGAAGCGTCTCTGCAGGTCGAACCCGCGACGACCGAGCATGCGGGCCCGCTCTGTGACCTCTACAACGCCTGCGACTTCGAACCGCGCACACCCGATCAGATGCGCAGCGTTCTCGAAGACGGGCGACATCTCCATTGGATGGCCTGGGACGGCGAGCAGCTGATCGCCTTCGTCGAACTCGAGACCCACTGGCCCGAGCGCCCGTGGGTGGCGTTCGTCGGCGTCGACCCCGAGCGACGCGGACGGGGGCTGGGGACCCAGCTCGTGTCGCACGCGTTGGCGAATCGCTTCGCCGACGGCGCACGCGCGGGGCTGTTGATGCTCTCCCCGGCGAACCGCAGTGCGATGCGCGCCTACGAGAAGACCGGCTTCCGGCGCTTCCGACTGATCGACGTCCTCGAGAAGCGGCTCTAGCCCAATCCAGCCCGTGCCCGCGCGCGAAACCATCGCCAGCGCTGCACGATCGCAGTCACGACCAACAAGCTCCCGCCCAGCAGTGCGCGACTCCACTTGCTGCCGAACGGGATCGGCGCCGGCGTTCGTTCGAAGCGGAAGTCGTCGATCGCAACGGTCCCCAGCGCAAAGAACTGGATCTCGTGAATCGGCGCCCCGAGGTTCGAACGTACGAAGCTCGCGGGATCGCCCGGCGTCGTGGCGGGTTGGCTGAAGAGGGTCTCGCTCTGGCCCTCGGGTCCGACGATCACCGCGGTCCCGGCGCCCAGGGTGTGCGCGAAGAAGAACTGGACGGAATCGACCGGAGGGTCGAAGGTCACCGCGAGGGCGCTGTCCGTGCCCTGGATCTGGTAGGCGTGGGTGCCCGACGCCGTCAGCGCGAGATCCATCGGGGCGAAGACGCCCGGCCCCCCATCGAAGGTCGTGCCATCGATCGAAAAACAGCAAGCGCCCGGCACGGTGATGCCGGACTCGTCTCCTGTCGCCTCGAATAGCAGCGTCCGTGCTTGCGCCTGGGGTGCGCAAAGGCACGCGAGGGCCGCGGCGAAGCAGGCCACGATCCAGGATCGGTGGCGGAGTCGCATCTTCTTCTGACCCAAGCGAGGGCGGTTGGGATGGGGTGGCTGGTGTTCCCAGCGCGCGCACCCTGAGTGGACCGTTTCACGTAGCCAACTCCGGGTCAAGCCGTGTTTTCGCGAGAGCCAACATCGCCACGCCGCCCGCCCTAGGCGGGCTCGAGCCGGTGCACGGCGATCTCGCGATCGCAGTGGATGCGCACGGCCGGGCCGCCGACGCCGAGACCGCGGTTCACGTAGAGCGTCGAGTCCGCCACCTCGTAGCGACCCCGCGTCAGCGGCGACATCACCCGGGCGAGATTGACGCGCCCACCCGCAACGGGGAGTGCGATCTGCCCACCGTGGGTGTGCCCGGCGAGCACCAGCGGGAATCCGTGGTCCGCCGCCTGCGAGAACAGCTCGGGCTGATGCACCAGCAGGACGTGCGCGCCGTCGTCGGGACGCGACGCCGCGAGGTTCGCGACGGCGTCGTAGCGCAGCTCGGTGCCGAACCAGTACTCGCCGCGGTCCTCGATGCCGCCGAGGTAGAATGGGCGCTCGGTCGGCACCCGCACCCATTCGTCCCGCAAGAGTCGAATCTCCGGCGCGTGGGTCGCGAGTGCGTTCGCCACCAGCTCGGAGCCGACGTAGCGATCGTGGTTGCCGAGGATCGCGTAGACCCCGTAGCGCGCGCGCAGCCCGCCCAGACGCCGCGCCCCGTCTTCGACGAAACGCGGATCGAAGTCGAAGATGTCGCCGGTCATCACGACGAGGTCGGCTTCGGTCGCGTTCACCCGTTCGACCATGCGTTCGAGACGGCGACCTTCCAGGCCATTCCCGATGTGGAGGTCGCTGATCTGGGCCAGACGCAGGCCCGCGAGCTGGGGATGGAGTTCGCGCAGGGTGAAGCGCGTCTCGCTCACGTCGACGCGGCGCTGTCCCCAGGTGAACCCGTAGAGGAGATACCCGGCGACCGCGAACACGCCCGCCGTCGAGAGCCAGCGAAACGCGGGCCAGATGGCCTCGCTGCTGACACCGAAGGGAGCGGCCACGAGCGACGCCGTGCCGTAGACGAGCCAGCTGCCCGCGACCGCGAGCGCCACGAACATCGACGCGACCCCGAACTCCATGTAGAAGCGGGCCAGCCGACCGGCGCGGTCCTGGCGACGCCGTGCCTGGTTCAACCAGGGCACGATCCACGCGTTGGCGAGGCCGAGCCCCACCGCCGTGCCGACCCACACCCAGCCGGAGAGCGGTGGCCGGCTCCACGCGACGGCGTGGACCCAGTGGGCGAGCGCGGCCTGGCCAGCCCCGAGCAGGGCCGCGAGGTGGAAGACCAGGCGGGAGAAGAAGCGACGGCGAAGAGTCGAAGGCGGGGCGTTCGTCATCACGCGTTCATGGGGAAGGGCGGGCGCCGCGAGAGGCTTACGCGCAGCGCCGAAGCCGTCCAGTCCCTGCCCCGAGCGCCGCCTCCGGAGGGGCGATCCCGGTCAGGGGGCCGGCGATTCGGTAGGGTCGGCGCGATGGCGAAGGCAACCACCGAGGAGCTCGAAGACCGCGCGCGACGCCTGCGGGCCCTGCTCGAACGCGAGCCCGCCGACGCCACCACCTGGTTCACGCTGGGCCGCGCCCTCATCGATCTGCGGCGCTGGGACGACGCCCGGGACGCGTTCCGGGAGGCGCTGGTCCACGATCCCGAGTACACCGCCGCCCACCGCGATCTGGGGCGGGCCCACCTCGAA
Source organism: Myxococcota bacterium (assembly GCA_039030075.1). Taxonomy (NCBI): domain Bacteria; kingdom Pseudomonadati; phylum Myxococcota; species Myxococcota bacterium. The sequence goes on from JBCCEW010000011.1 coordinate 71,032, forward strand.
CTCGGCGACGCGGAAGCGGCAGCCCGCGTCCTCGACGGCGCCCTCGAGCTGGCATCGCGGAAGGGCGACCTCCAGACGCGCCGGGAGATGGAGGTGTTTCTCGCGCGCGCCGAGAAGAGCCTGGGACGCCCCCCGCGCGAAGCGGCCGCCCCGGCACCGGCCCAGGCGACCGACGCACCGCGTCCCGTGAACCCCGAGGCGAAGGCGCTCTACCGCGAGGGCTTCGACCATTTCGCCAACGACCGACACGAGGAAGCCATCGCGCTCTACGAGAAGGCCCTCGCGCTCGACCCCGAGCTCGCGATCGCGTGGAACGGGCTCTCCCTCGCCTATCGCCAACTCGGCCAGCTGGATCAAGCGATCGCAGCCGGGCGCCGCGTGATCGAACTCGAACCCGACGACGCGCTCGGCCACACGAACCTCTCCATTCTCTATATGCGCAACGGGCTGATTCCCGAGGCCGAGGAGGAGAAGGCCATCGCCATGCAGCTCCAGATGCGCGCCGCCGGGCGACGCTGAGCCGCGCTTCCCATGAACGAGAAGACCCTCGGACTCTCGCCGGAGCTCCAGGCCTACGTCGTCGATCAGCTGCCGGGGAACGATCCGGTGGTCGACGCGTTGATCGCCGAAACCGAAGCGCTGGGCGGCGTGCGCATCATGCAGATCGCCCCGGAGCAGGGCCCCTTCCTCGCCATGCTGGTGAAGCTCCTCGGCGCGAAGCGCTGCGTCGAGGTCGGCACCTTCACGGGGTTGTCCGCCCTCTACGTGGCGCGCGCGCTCCCCGCCGACGGCACGCTGCTCTGCTGCGACACCAGTGAGGAGTGGACGGCGATCGGCCAGCGACACTGGAAGCAGGCGGGCGTCGCAGACCGCATCGAGCTGCGGATCGCACCGGCCATCGAAACCCTGCGCAGCTTGCCGCGCGAGCCCCATCTCGACTTCGCCTTCATCGACGCCGACAAGACCGGCTACCACGACTACTACGAAGAGATCCTCCCGCGCTTGCGACCCGGCGGGCTGATCGTGGTCGACAACGTGCTCTGGTCCGGGAAGGTGATCGATCCGACCGTCACCGACGCGGATACCGAAGCGTTGCGCCGCTTCAACGCCCACGTCGCCGCCGACGACCGCGTCGAGAACGTGATGGTCTCGGTCAGCGACGGGCTGACGCTGGCGCGCCGCGTCGCCTAGCCGCGGGCGCGCAGGTCGGCGAGCACCACCGCAAAGTCCGGCGGATCCGGGCTCTCCGCCGCTACGTCATCGACGCACAGCGACGCCGCGTGCAGCAAGTGGCGGGTGGCCGTCGTCGGGTCCGGCGCCTCGCGCGTCTCGGCGTAGGTTCGGTCGCCGGCGAGCGGGTGCCCCTCGTGGGCGAGGACCGCGCGCACCTGGTGCAGGAACCCGCTGGTCGTCTCCACCTCGAGCAGGCTGGCCTCGGCGAAGCGTTCGAGCACGCGCCAGCGGGTGGTCGTCTCGCGGGCGTTCTCCTGCTCCTTCGGACGGGCGACCCGCACGAACGCCGGCTGGTGTCGCGCCACGACCAGGGGAAGCCGGCGCTCACCGTCCGTCGCGAGGGGCCCGCGGACGATCGCCCGGTAGCGCTTCTCGACGCGGTGCTCCCGAAACGCCTGACGCAGCACCTGCCAACGGGTTTCCTCGGTGGCGAGCAGCAGTGCGCCCGAGGTGTCGACGTCGAGCCGGTGCACCACACCGCTGCGCAAGGCGCCCTCACCCACCCCGTGGATCTCGGGGTGACGCGCCGCGACCGCGTTGAGGACGCAGCCGCCCTCTTCCGGCGACAAGGGATGAACGGGAACGCCGGCGGGCTTGTCGACCGCGAGCCAGCCCGGACCCTCGGCGAGCACCGTGAGCGGGGCGCCCGGTTCTGGCGCGGCTCGCTCGTCTTCGGGCCGGGGGGCGTCGTCCACCTCGACCTGCTCGCCCGCGCGCAGCGCCAGCCCTTTGGCGCTCCCGGTCTGGGGGGTGCCACCGATCCGGACCGCACCGCGGGCCAGTAGCCGTCGCACGGCGGCTCGCGAGAGCGAGAGGCGCTCGGCCAGCCAGGCATCGAGCCGCCGTCCCGCGTCCTCACGCGGCACCTCGAAGCGCTGGCCGCCCCCATCGGCCGCGGTCTGCGGCAGGCCTTCCTTCGCTTCGGTCATGGCGCGCAGTATAGGGAGGTCGCGTTCCCGGGTCGGAATTGACAGGGGGTCGCGCACCGTCACACTTCCGGCCCGGAGATCCCACCTGTGCCGCGCCTCGACCCCAACCGCGTCCAGATCATGGACACCACCCTGCGCGATGGCGAGCAGACGCCCGACGTCGCCTACACGCCCGCCGAGAAGCTCCAGCTGGCGCGCATCCTCCTGACCGAGGTGAAAGTCGACCGGATCGAGATCGCCTCGACCCGCGTCTCGAAGGGGGAGCGCGAGGCAGCGCGGCTGATCACCGACTGGGCGCGCAAGAAGCGGTTGCTGCCGCGCGTCGAGATCCTCGGCTACTGCGACGGGCGGGCCTCGGTCGACTGGATCGCCGCGACCGGTGGTCGGGTCATGAATCTCCTGGTGAAGGGTTCCGAGGAGCACTGCCGCGGGCAGCTCGGCCTCGACCCCGAAGAACACCGCCATCGCGTGGCCACGACCGCGAAGAACGCGAAGCGGAAACGCATCCTCGCGAACGCGTACCTCGAAGACTGGTCGAGCGGGGTTCGGGATTCCTTCGACTACGTGTTCTCGATGGTGCAATGCCTGCGCGAGAGTGGCGTCGAGCGCGTCTACCTCGCCGACACCCTCGGCGTTCTCTCCCCCGAAGACGTCCAGCGCTACGTCGGTCTGATGACCGCCACCTGGCCCGACACCCTCTTCGAGTTCCACGCCCACAACGACTACGGCCTGGCGAACGCCAACTGCCTGGCCGCGGTGCGCTCGGGCGCGCGCGGCGTTCACACCAGCGTGAACGGCATGGGAGAGCGCGCCGGCAACACGCGTCTCGCCGAAGTGGTCGCGACGCTCCACGACCACACGGACTGGAAGACCGGCGTCGTCGAGAAGCGGCTCTCCTCGATCTCGCGACTGGTGGCGACCTTCAGCGGCAAGGACGTCGCCTCCAACGCGCCGGTCGTCGGCAAGGACGTCTTCACCCAGACCGCCGGCATCCATGCCGACGGCGACGCGAAGGGCGATCTCTACGCGAGCGAGCTCGCGCCCGACCGCTTCGGCGAACGCCGCCGCTATGCGCTCGGCAAGCTCTCGGGGAAGGCCTCCCTCGACCACAACCTCAAGAACCTCGGCATCGTGCTCCCGAGCGATGATCGCGAACTCGTGTTGCAACGGATCATCGACCTCGGTGACAAGAAGCACACGGTGGTCGCCGAGGACCTGCCCTACATCATCGCCGACGTGCTGAAGACGCCCGAGCACCAGCGTATTCGCGTCAAGGACTACCGGGTCGAAGTGTCGACCGAGGGAGCCCCGCACGCGGAGGTGACGCTCGCCTACAAGCGCCGCACGGCGAAGGCGAAGGCGGGTGGCGACGGCGGCTACGACGCCCTGATGTCGGCACTGCGCAAGGCCGCGAAGAAGCTCGAGATCGAGGTGGCGCGACTCGCCGACTTCCGGGTGCGCATCCCCCCCGGAGGCCGCACCACCGCACTGGTCGAGACGCTCATCACCTGGCGACCCGACGACCCGGAGGTCGACTCGTTCTCGACCCTGGGCGTCGACTCGGACCAGCTCCACGCGGCCGTGATCGCCACCGAGAAGATGCTCAACGCGCTGGCGTCCCCACGCCGGCGCTGATCGGGCCCACCCCGCCGCTTCGGTAGACTCGGCGCGCATGAAGGCTCCCGCGCCCCTCGGGCGAATCGTTCTCGCTGGCGTGGCCTGGCTCGCGCTGGCCTGCGCGGGATCGCCCGAGATCGACCCGCGCTATCGGCCCGCCGCCAGCGTGCTCGAGATCATCGCAGTGCTGGAGCGCCACGTCCCGGACGACACCTATCGGTTTCCGCCGGCGCGCGACTTCACCGAGCGCAACGTCTACCGCAGCACACTCTTGCGACTCGAGAACCTCGAGCGCCTGCACGAGAGCGCACTGCGCGCCGGCCACTTCGACGGCGCGATCGCCTTCGCGAAAGCGCGCTCCCTCGAACGGCTGCGCGCATTCGACCTGGCCGCGATCGCGTACCGAAGGGCCGCCGAACTCGAGCCGACGCTTTCCGCAGAGGCGCAGCGCAGCGCGGCCCTCTGCGACGACCTCCATGCCGCCGCCACCGCCCCCGACTTCCTCGCGACTCCGGCGAGCGCCGGCGTCGTCACGCTCCCCAGCGTGGAAGCGGCCCTCGACGCATTCGAGACCCGCGCGGAAGCCTTGGAACAGCTGCTCGCCGACGCCGGAGACACCCACCATCGACACGTGATCCGCGAGGAGATCGAACGCCTCGACCTGACGCGTGCGCGTCACTTCCGACGCCTGCGCGATTGGATCCCCGACGGTGGCGTGCGCGCGGCCGGGGAGCTCGAACGCGTGGCCCTGCGGCACCAGGAGAGCAAGTTCGCCGCGCGACATCTCCTGGCGCTGGCCGACCTCTACGCCGACCTCGCCGTCGAGTACGTCGAGGCCCACCCGCCCGAAGGGCTGCGCTTCGATCCGGGAGACTTCCGCGATCTGGTCGAATCGGGTGCACGGATCTACGAGATGGTCGCCGCGCGCGATGGCACCCCGGAGCGCATCGAAGCCAGGCGGCGCCTCGAAGCCTTCCTCGCGTTCTCCCTCTCCGTCGATCGGGATCGGTTCGCGCCGTGAGGGTCGGGTGCCTCGTCTTCGCCGCCGTGGGTGCGCTCGCCTGCCAGTCGCCCGCCGCCCTTCCCAGCGGTGCCCCGATCGGCGGGACGCCGCGCTTCGCGCCGGTCGTCCCCGATGCCATCGACCACGCCGCCGCCGATCTCGCGGCCGCGGCGCTCACGGGAGATCCCGCCCAGACCGCCGCGGCCCTCGGGCGCTTCGAGAACACCTCGACGCTCGGCGCGAGCGAGCACGACACGACAGGCCTGGGCGCGCTGGCCGAGGAAACCGCGAACGCCGTGCTCTTCCCGGGGAGAGCGGGCCGGGACGCAACCGCCCGCCTGCTCGAACGCCCCGACGTCGACGCGGCCACGCGAGAACGGCTCGAGCGCACGCTGGCCGACGACCCGCTGCTGCTGGCCGAGGCGCGACTCCGCGACGCGCGCTTCGTCGATGTGGCGCGTGTCTTCAATGCGGTCTCGGCCCCGGTGGGTCGCTCGATCTCCAACGCGACCCTGCTGCCCTACAGCCTCGGCCGGGCGCTCGCGCGGGTGGCGATCGATGTCGCCCGGGAAGATCCGCTGCCGCTGCGGCGCCGCCAGGCCCTCGCCCACTGGAAGGAGTTCCGACGCCGCTACCCGGATGCGGCCGAGGCCGCCGATCTGGACGCCGAGATCGCCGACTACCAGCAGGCCTGGCACGAGACCCAACACGATCGCGCGCTCGGGCTCGCAGACGACGCCCACGATGACGGGCGCCCACGCGCCGCCCGCCTCTACGCGTTGCGCGCCCAGCGACACCAGGCCAGCGAGGAAGTCCGCGACGCCCTCGACCGGGCCGACGCCGCCATCGATCGTCAGGATCGCGAACGCGCCCACGCCCTCACCTTCGAAGCCGCCGACGCCGCACGCGAGCCGCCCTTCGTCGCGGGCGAACGCGAGGCGGTGCTCGCTGCGCTCGGTGCGAAGACACCCGAAGCGGCCGAGATCCCGGCGCTCGCCGACGTCGTGTCGTTCCGGGCGACCACCCGCGACCGGGACGCATCGGAGAGCTGGGAGCAGCTCACCGCGCTGGCGACGGACGACACGTCGGTGATGGCGCGTCATGCGACGGCGCTCCTCCAGGACCCCGTGCGCAACGCGCGCGGTGCCTTCGAAGCAGAACGCACGCTGGAACGCCGGCGGACGGCGACGTACGTGCTGCTCGGCCCGCTCGCCAGCGGCCCCAGCGACGCGCCCCTCGGCGCCCTCGAGTACCTGCTCGACCTCCCGTCGCGCGTCCAGGGGGCGAGCCTGCTGCCCTTCCGACTCGTGGGGCTCCCGTGGCGCGACCCGACGCGGGGGGAGCGTCGGATGGCGGTCCACGCGCGACGCGCCCTCGAGACAGCGCGCGACGATGCGGAGGCGCGGCGGATTCGCGCCTGGCTCCTCGACTTCGAGAGCCGCCGGGGGAACGCGATCGGCGCCCTGCGTCTCGCCGAAGCCCAGCCGGACTTCGACGAAGCCGAGCTCGACGCGCTGCGCGACCAGGCCGCCGAGCAGGCCCTGGGCGTGGCACGCGCCGAGCAGCGGCGCGACCTGCGCGGCACCCTGCTGACCACCGTCGCGCGCAGCTACCCGGAGAGCCGCGCCGGCGCCGAGGCCGGGCGCCTGGCCCGCGAGCTCGCCCTCGAGCGCGGCGGCCCCGAGATTCGGCTCTCGCGCGGGTTCCTGCTCGAGAACCCGGGCGTCACGGGCCCGCGCGGGCTCGATCTCGCCCCCGCGCTGCTCGACGAACGCCTCGACAACGGCGAGCTCCACACGCAGGGCGTGGTCTTCGTCGGCGGCCGCGACCTCCTCGTCCACGTGGTCGCGGCGGGGGAGGACGAGGACGCCGAACCCGAGACCCTGAACGCACGCCTTTCGAAAGAGCACCTGGGTCGGCTGGTCGCGCGCCTCGAAGAGACCAGCTTCCGCAACTCACTGCTCGACACCGACGATGCGCTCGAAGCGAACCCGCAGCGCGACGTCTGGTTCGAGCGCGCGCGGCTCGGGCTCGACGAACGAGACGACGCGAAGCCGGGCAGCGAGGCGCGCTTCGACTATCGCGGCATGCGCGAGCGCTACGGGATGGTGCGCAGTCGCGAGTCGATCCTGCCCGTCGAGCTCGTGCTCCAGGGGTCGCTCGCCGACCTCACCCTCGGCGCGTTCCCGCGCCTGCGTCCGCCGCGCGAAACGCCCGACGCGGTGCTCTACCGGGAGTAGGCGCGGTCCAGGAGCTCCACCGGGTGCAACACTTCGGCGCGCAGACCGCGCGCCGTCGCCCCAGCGCGCAGCTGCATCAGGCAGCCCGGGTTCCCGGTCACGATCAGGTCGGGGTCCGCCGCAGCCAGGGCGTCCATCTTGCGCGCGAGCACGGCCTGGGACATCTCGGGCTGGGTGAGGTTGTAGGTCCCGGCGGCACCACAGCACGCGGTGGGCTCGGCGTGTTCCGTCAAACGGAGGCCGGGAATCTGCGCCAACAGCCGCCTGGGAGCGTCCGCGACGCGCTGGCCGTGCACGAGGTGACAAGGATCGTCGTAGCAGACCCGCGCCTCGATGCGTCGGTCCGGCGGGCGCAGCCCCACCTCGTCGAGCACCGCGCAGACGTCGCGCGACTTCTTCGCCAGCGGTTCCCCTTCGCCAGGCATCCAGTGACCGGCATCGCACAAGGCCGCACCGCAGCCGGCCGAGTTGGTCACGACCGTGTCCACCTCGGCGAAGGCCCCGAGGTTCACTCGGGCGAGTGCGACGGCGGTGTCGCGATCGCCTGCGTGTGCCTGCAGCGCGCCGCAGCAACCCTGGTCGTCGGGTACCACCACCTCGAGGCCGTTGCGCGCCAGCACGCGAAGGGTCGCAGCGTTGATGTCCGCGAACGCCTCGGACATCACGCAGCCGCGCAAGAAGCCCACCCTGCCACGCTGCTGGCCCTGGGCGGGAATCCGCGTCGGCGGTGTGCGTCGCTCGGCGCGAGAAGGCACCCGCGGCAACAGCGCCTGGGCCTCTCGCAGCCGCGGGGGCAGCATCGCGCCCACCGCGCGATCGAGGCCGAGCCGCTGGGCGAAGGCGAGCAGGTCGAATGCCAGCCCCAGGCGCGCCCGATGCGGGACGAGGTGGCGCAGCAGGAAACGCTCGATCCGGGCCGGCCAGTCCTCGCGCAGGCCGGCGAGCCGCACCTCTTCGCGCGTGCGCTCGAGCATCGCGCCGTACTGCACACCGGATGGACAAGCGGTCTCGCAGGCACGACAGCCGAGGCAGAGGTGCGCCTCGTCCCGGGCGAGTTCGCCGAGGGGAACCCGCTGCTCGGCGATCCCGCGCATCAAATAGATCCGGCCCCGAGGCGACGACGACTCGCGCCCGGTCGCGCGATAGGTCGGACAGCTCGTGAGGCACAGCCCGCAGTGCACGCAGTCGAGGGCCCCCTCGTAGATGTCGTCCCAACCGCGACGGATCGGGGGACAGACCGGCGCTTCCTCGGACGCGCTCACAGGCGTCCCGCCATGCGACCCGGGTTGAGCACGCCCGCGGGATCGAACTGGGCCTTCAACGCGCGCCCGAGCGCCGACTCGGCGTCGGTCGCTCCGAAGACGTCACGCTCCCCCGCCAACGACGGCGTCTCGCAACGCCAACGCCCCTCGGCGATGGCAGCGGCTTCCCCGGCGAGCGCAAAGGCGCGCTCGGCATCGGCGTCGAACTGCACGGACAGCACCCCGAGTCCGGGCCAGGCGCAGTAGCCCACGCTCAGGTCGCGCAAGTGCGCGGCCAGCGCCGGCCAGCGCGTCGGCAAGAACGAGAGCTGGAACTCCAGGTGACCGTCCGCCGCGGGATGCGCGAAGAGGTCGACGTCTTCGGCTTCCTGGAGACCCTCCGCGATGAGCGCGTCGCGATCGGCTGCCACGCTCGCCGCGTCCCCCGCGAGCTCGATCGCCGCACCCGCTTTCGTCGCTCCCTCACGAACGGCACAAGCGCGGACCGAGGCCCGCCGCGCCCAGTCCACCGCGCGCGACGCCGTCTCGGTTCCCGGGTCGGACTCGAGCCGGACCACGCGCTGCGGCTTTGGACGCAGCCGCAGCCAGGCCCCGCACAGAACCCCCAGGCTCCCGAGAGACCCGAGGTAGAGCTTCGCAAGGTCGTAGCCCGTCACGTTCTTCACGACGCGGCCGCCGCAGCGGGTCACGGTGCCGTTCGCGTGGGCGATCTCGAGCCCGAGCACCACGTTGCGCACCCGGCCGAAGCCCTGAGCGCGCGGCGTCAGCCGCGCGGTGGCCAGCACGCCGCCGAGACTCGAGCCGCGGCCAGCGTCCTCCAGCGGAAGCTCCCAGCCGGCTTCGACCGCGGCCGCCTGCAACCGGGCCAGCGGCGTCCCTGCTCCCGCGTGACAGACCCCCTCGCTCGCGTCCAGCGCGTCGATCGTCTCGAGCGCGGCACTCGACAGAAAACAATCCGCCCGCTCTGGCAGGTTCCCGCAGTCGGCCTGAGTACCAGCTCCCCGCGGCAGCACGGCGGCGCCGAGCTCGGCGGACGCCGCCAGCGCGTGGGCGACCTCATCGGCGTCGGACGGTGTCCAGGTCGCCGCGACCGAAGTCTCCCCGAACGACACGGGAGCGTGTTCCTGCCAGCGAGCTCCCGCGCGATCGGCGAGCCGGGAAACCGAAGCGCGCTCAGCCGAAGGGGACACGGTCATAGCCTCGGGCCTTCGGGTTCGACTCGGCGCAGAAGCGCGTCGTGGGGAAGATCTTGCCGGGGTTGCAGACACGCTCGGGATCGAACACGGAGCGCAGCTTCTGCATGGCATCGAGGTCGGCCTCGCCGAAGACGAGCGAGATGTAGTCGCTCTTCTCGCTGCCCACGCCGTGTTCGCCCGTGATGACGCCGCCGGCCTCGACGCAGGTGCGCAGGATCGCTTCGCCGGCCGCGATCACGCGTGCCATCTCGTCGGGGTCGCGGCGATCGAAGGAGATGTTCGGGTGGAGATTGCCGTCGCCGGCGTGAAACACGTTCGAGAGCGTCAGGCCGTAGCGATCGCCGATCTCGCAGACCTTCGCGAGCACCTCGGGCAGCGCGGTGCGTGGAACCACGGCGTCGTGCACGTAGAGGTCGGGGGCGAGCCGGCCCATCGCGCCGAAGGCACCCTTCCGGGCGCGCCAGAACTGGGTGCGTTCGGTCTCGTCGCGCGCGACCTCGACGCGTTCGGCGCCGTCGGCGCGGCAGTGGGTCTGCACCTCGGCGATCTGGGCGTCCAGCGCAACGTCGGGCCCATCGAGTTCGACGATCAGGATCGCGCCGGCATCGCGCGGCAACCCGGCCGCGTAGACCGAATCCTCCACCGCTCGGATCGTGCGCTGGTCGACGATTTCGAGGGCGGCCGGCACCAGCCCCGACTCGATGATGCGCCCGACCGCACGGCAGGCCGAGACGACGTCGTCGAAGATCGCCAGCAGCGTCTCCACGCGCTCGGGGATCGGCTCGAGCCGCACGGTCATCGCGGTCACGATCCCGAGCGTGCCCTCGCTGCCGACGACCGCGCCCACCCAGTCGAAGCCCGGCGCGAGCCCGCTGGCGTCGCCCAGTGTGATGCAGGCCCCGTCCGGCAGCACGAGTTCGAGTGCAAGCACGTGATCGGTCGTGGTGCCGTACTTGAGCGTGTGGGGCCCGCCCGAGTTCTCGGCAACGTTGCCGCCCAGGGTGCAGGCCAGCTGGCTCGACGGGTCGGGGGCGTAGAAGAGCCCATGGGGTTTCGCGGCCACCGAGAGATCGGCATTCACGACGCCGGGTTCCACGACCGCAATCCGATTCTCCACGTCGATGTGACGGATCGCCTGCATGCGTGAGCACTCGACGACGACCGCGTCGTCGCTGGCGAGGGCCCCACCCGACAGCCCCGTCCCGGCGCCGCGCGGCACGAAGGGAACGCCGGCGGTGCGGCAGGCCCGCACCAGCGCCTGGACCTCTTCGGTGGTCTCGGGGAACACCACGGCCGTCGGCGTCGCGACGTGGGAAGTCAGGCCATCGCACTCGTAGACGAGCAGCTCCTCGGGTGTGGACAAGCAGCGCTCGCGCCCGACCACGGCCTCGAGTGCCGGGATCAGCGCCGACCGCGAGGAAGCGTCCGGGGCAGAGGCCATGGCTCCAGTGTAAGCGCCTTGTGACCGCCCGGCCCCGGGCACGGAGGCGCAGCCAGCTCTGCCTTCCCAGGGCCTCGATTGCGGCTCGAGGTCGAGGCGCGAGATCGCAGCCGCAGTGCCCCCTACGCCGAGATCTCGCAACGAAGAGATCGAGCCGAAGGCGGGTTCCGGTCTAGGAGCTCGATTTCGGGTCGAGATCATGGCGCGAAATCGGAGGCGTAGTGCTTCCTACGCCGAGATTTCGCGACACCGAGATCGGCCCGAAGGCGAGCTCCTACGCCAAACCGAGGCGTTCGAGGTCTTCTTCGGAAAGCCCCAGGTGGTGGCCAATCTCGTGACGCACCGTGATCTGGATCTGCTCGATCAAGTCGTCGCGATCGCGGCAGATCTTCTCGAGGTTCTTCTGGAAGAGGATCACCCGGGTCACGTCCGTCGGCTGATGCGTCGGGCCGCCTTCGGTGCGCGGCGTGCCGATGTAGATCCCCAGGATCTGGGGGGACACGCCTTCCTCGGCCAGCAGGGCGTCGGACGGGTAGTCCTCGACGAGGACGGGCACGTCGTCGACGTACTCGCGGATCGAGCGCGGCAGGTTGTCGATCGCCTCGGCGACCGCCCCGCGGAAGAACTCGGGGTCGACCGCCACGGGCAGCGGGTAGTGGTGGGGGTCGAGGGCGTTCGCCGCCTCGAAGGCGCGCTCGGAGTTGTCGGCGTCCCCGAGTCGCTCGAGCACCAGCGCCAGGTGGTAGAAGGCGTGTCCCGACTCGGGGTCGAGGATGGTGGCGGCCTCGAGGGCACGGCGGGCATCGTCGAAGCGACCGAGCTCGAAGAGGATCTGACCGTCGAAGGCGCGGTAGACGGGCACATCGCCGGCGGTCTTGATCGCTCGGCGGGTCAGGAACAGGGCTCCCTCGAGGTCGTCGAGGTAGAACACCGCCTTTGCCTTCAGGTAGTAGACCTCGCCCTCGCTGCTGCGGTCGAGGCGCGGCAGGCTGGCCTGTCCGCCCAACAGCTCGTCGCAGAGCGCCACAGCCTGCTCGTACTCGCCGAGGTCCTCGACGAGCAGCTCGGCACGATTCAAATGCGCCGTGATGAACTTGGGATCGGCCTGCAGCGAGCGCTCGAATTCGTAGAGCGACTCTTCCACGCGCCCTTCGTCCCAGAGGATCTCGCCGCGGCCGTTGTGGGCCTCGGCGCCATCGGGATGCGCGCGGAGCGCTTCATCGAGCCATGCCAGGGCTTCATCGATGCGTCCGCCGTGAGACGCTTCCATCGCCTGGTCGAGACAGTCCCAGTACCGATCGTTGTTCTTCATGCCCCGTCCGCTGGAGTAGGGGGGGAGGCCCCAGCCGGTGGTCGAAGGCGCAGCATAGCAGACGGGCCCTTCCGAACGGCGTTCGCGGCTCCGTCGGGAGGAACCCGCAACCTCTCGTTATCAATGGGGAAAAGGGAATTTTTGCGCATGCGATCGGGCATCGCCGCGGGCCGGGGAACATCGCCTCGAAACGCCCGGAATCGACCTCGAATCCCGGGTTTCCCGCGGCGGTTCAGTCGCGCTCGAGCACCAGGATGCGCTGGCAGTTGCCGCAGGTGATCAGCGACTCGCCCTTGTGGAGCTCGATCAGGTTCTGGGGCGGCAGGCCCACCCGACAGCCCATGCAGGTCTCACCCTTCGCCACCGCGATCGCGGGTTTGCGGCGCTTCGCGACCTTGTCGTAGTGGGCGAGGAGCTTGGCGTCGAGCTGCTCGGCGCGGCTGCCGCGCTCCCGGTGCAGATTGGCGAGGCTCTGGTCGAGCGACTTCTCGCGATCGTCCAGGACGATCGTCTCCGCCGCGGCGCGCTCGTCGATCTCGGCGGACGCCTGTTGCGCCTCGGCCACGATGCCGCGTGCCTGCTCGCTCGACTCCATCGACTCGAGAATCTGGGTCTCGGCCGCCGACGCCTGCGCGCGCGCATTCTCGATCTCTTGAAGCAGCGCGGTGTAGGCCTCGTTCGTCTTGACCGCGTGCTGCTGGCCCTCGAGTTTCGTGACCAGCGCCTCCTGATCGGCCAGCACGGCCTCGTGCCGCCGCTGCTCCTGCTCGGCCTCCTGCACTTGCGTCTCGGCGAGCGCGATGGCATCGGCGCCCGCCTTCCGCTGGGCGGCCAGTGTGGCCCGCGCCTCGGGGAGGGACGCCTTCTCTTCGTCGCAAGCGGCGATCTGCACGTCGAGTTCGGAGATCTCGACGAGGATGTCGGTGCCAGCGGGCATGGGTGCCTCGTTCGGCGAGCGCCGGGAGGATATCGTCGGGGGCCCACGATGCGAACCTCTTTCGGACCCCAGGGCCCCACCACGTCGGTGATCGTGGCCGCCTACAACCAGCCGCGCGAGCTGGGGCTGGTACTCGCAGCGCTGGCGGCCCAGACCGATCCGGCCTTCGACGTCGTCGTTGCCGATGACGGTTCACACCCCCCCGCTCAGGAGACCGTCGAGCGCCTGCGAGCCGAGCTCCCGTTTCCCGTGCGCTGCGTCTGGCAAGAGGACGACGGGTTTCAGAAGATGCGCGCGCAGAACCGCGCCGCGCTCGCCACCGAAACCGAGCTCCTGATCTTCGTCGACGGCGATTGCGTGCCCTACCGCAACTGGGTCGAGGTGTACCGGCAAGCGGCGGTGCCCGGAGAGTTCCTGGTCGGGGGCTACATCTTCCTGGACCCCGAAGAGACCGCGGCGCTGACGCCAGCCTCGGTGCGCGCCGGAGCCCACGAGCGCCGGCTCGACGCCGCCACCTGGCGACGACTCCACTGGGCCCACTTCCGAAACTGGCTCTATGCGGGGCGCAAACCGAACCGACCGCGCATCCGGGGCGGCAACTTCGCCGTGGCCCGCGACCTCTTCTGGAAGGTCGATGGCTTCGACGAAGCCTTCGCGGGCTTCGGCAAGGAAGACTCGGAGCTGCGCAACCGCATGCGGAAGGCCGGCGCTCGGGGGATCAGCCTCTGGCACCGGGCCCGACTGTGCCACGTCTCGACCGACGTCTTCCCCGGGGTCCCGCGTCCCCCGACGCCACGCGACCTCTACGAGGAGAGCTTTCGGCGCGTCCGGGCGCGACAGGGCCTCTCGAGCCATGGGGCTCCCCCGCCGGCGGGCTGAACCCGTGGAACTCCGCTAGAACAGGCGCATGGGGAACAGCACGATGCAGGTACCGCTGGTCGATCTGCGCGCCGCTTTCGCGCCGGTGAAGGAGCAGGTGTTTCGTGACTTCGAGTCGATTCTCGATGGCATGCAGCTGTTCCAGGGCCCCCACATCCGAGCCCTCGAGAGCGAGTTCGCCGACTACTGCGGCGCCCGCCACGGCCTCGGCCTCTCGAACGGCACCGACGCGCTGTTCGCGGCGCTGATGGCCTGCGGGGTCGGGCGAGGCGACGAGGTCATCGCTCCCGCCCACACCTTCTTTGCGACGATCGAGGCGATCGTGCACGTCGGTGCGATCCCGGTGCTCGCCGACGTCGAGCCGGACACCTTGACCCTGGACCCCGACGCGGTCCGCGAGGCCGTCACCGAGAAGACCCGGGCGATCCTGCCGGTTCACCTCTACGGACAAGCCGCGGACATGGATCCGCTCCACGAGATCGCGCGCGAGCACGAGCTCCGGGTCATCGAGGACGCGGCGCAGGCCCACGGTGCCCGCTACCACGGCCGACGCTGCGGCAACCTCGGCGACGTCGCGAGCTTCAGCTTCTACTTCACCAAGAACCTGGGCGGCGTCGGTGAAGGCGGCTTCGTCACCACCAACGACGACGAGATCGCGCGCCAGGTCGAGTTGCTGCGGCACCATGGCCACGTCTCGAAGTTCGAACACGAGATCATCGGCTACAACCTGCGCCTCGACGAGCTCCAGGCGGCAGTGCTCCGGGCGAAGCTCCCGACGCTCGACGAGGGCAACGCGGCACGGCGCGCCCACGCGGCCCGCTACGACGCGCTCTTCGCCGGTTCGGCCGCGCGCGTTCCGGTGGCACGAGCGGGCAACGAGCACGTCTACCACGTGTACACGCTGCGGGTTCCCGAGCGCGACGCCCTCGCCGCCTATCTGGGCGAGCAGGGCATCGGCACGGGCATCCACTACAAGAACCCGGGCCACGAACAGCCGGCACTGCGGCATCACGAGCATCGCGCAGGCGATCTCAAGGTGACGCGCGAGGCCTGCCGAGAGCTGATCTCGATCCCGATGTACCCGCAGCTCACCGAGGAACAGATCGAGTACGTGGCGTCCCACGTGCTCGCATTCCTGTCGCGGGTCTAGCGTCGCTCTCGGTCAGCCGCCGACGAGCTCGGGCACCATCGCGGCGCGGTAGTCGAAGATGCGGTCGAGCTGGCGGCGCACGATGGGGTGCGCGATTTCGCCGAGGGGCGAAAGCGGAAGCGCGTAGCGCACCTCGTCGATCATCAGGGTCGCCCCTTCCGACTCTTCGAAGCGATGGGTGTGGTGCCAGAGCGCGTAGGGACCCCGGCGCTGCTCGTCCACGAAGTGGTAGGGCGGCTCCCAGGCCGAGATCTCGGTGCGCCAGCCAAAGGGCACGCCGAACAGGCGTAGCTGGTACTCGATGATCGCACCCACGCGCATCTCGATCGGGAGCGGGGTCGTGATCTGGAAGCGCAGCTCGGGCGGGGTGATGCGTCCCAGGTTCGCGGCGTCGGCGAAGAACGGGAAGACGTCCTTCGGGCTGCCCTCGAGGCGCAGTTCGCGTCGCAACAGGTGTTCGGTCATGCCGGGCCAGCCCCGAGCTTCGCGGCGCAGTGGTCCTCGCAAGCGTGGTTGCGCCCGGTGAGGCGCAGGCGGTACTTCGCGAACCAGCGATAGGCGGCATCGAAGACGGGGCCGAGGACCGGCCAGGCCGACGGCGCCGTCACCCAGCCGAGCCCCACCGCGGTGTAGGCCCGACGGAAGACCTCCATCCCCTCGATCAGCGTGCGGTCGGGCAGCACCCCGTGGATCCGCGCCATCAGCGTGGCGTGGTCGGTCTCGAAGAGGCCTGCATCGAAGTCCGCCGCCGCGATGTCCACGGTCGCCAGCCGCCCCTCGGGATTGCGGCGCTCGAGCATCGCGATCTCCCGGGCGCAGAGGGGGCAGTCCCCATCGAAGAGGATGGCCACCTGCCAGCCGGATCGCTGAAAGAGCTCACTCGCGGGGATCGGATCTGCCATAGGGTGACCTTAACGGCGGCTCGCGAAACCGGCATGAGGGCCCCTCGGAGGCCCCGGCGCCTCACTGGCGCCGGATCTCCCACCCGCTATGACTGGCCGCTGGGGCGAGCCACAACGGAGAATTCGCGGAAACGCCATGAGCTCCGCATTCACTCGTCGCGGGATCACCGTCCCCGCCATGTTCCTCGGCTGTGTCGCATCGTGGATCACGTTGCCGGTGTGGCTGCCGATTCTGCTCGTCACGGACGTGGTGCGTGGCGTGCGTTTTGCGGGCACGCGGCTCGCCGCGATGCTGACCTGGATGTTCACCTGCGAGGTCCTCGGCCTCGTCTCTGCCGCCGGCATCGGCATCTTGCGCGCCCTCGGGGTCGACTCGGAAGCACGCTTTCGCGAGCGCAACTACCAGCTCCAGAACTTCTGGGCCGGCGCGATCTTCCGCGGCGTCGAGCGCATCTTCGGCCTGCGCGTGCAGATCGAACCGGGGGGCGAGCCGCCGCCCGACGGACCGATCCTGTTGTTGCTGCGCCACGCCAGCATGGGCGACACGCTGCTTCCCTCGGTCCTGTTCGCGATCCCCTACGGCTACCAGCTTCGCTACGTGCTGAAGAAGGAGCTCCTCTGGGATCCCTGCCTCGACATCGTCGGGCAGCGTCTGCCCAACGTGTTCGTCGACCGCAGCGCCCCGAACGGCAAGACCGAGATCGGCGCGGTCGCCGCTCTCGCGCGCAACCTGGAGCCTCACGAAGGCGTGCTGATCTACCCGGAAGGCACCCGCTTCTCGGCCGAGAAGCGAGCGCGCGCCGTCGAGCGCCTCCAGGACACGGGCGACCCGGCCTTCGCAGCCCGCGCCGCCCGCCTCCGCAACGTGTTGCCCCCCCGCCTGGGCGGCGTGAGCGCGCTCCTGGACCGGTTCGCCAGTGAGGGAAACGGCCACGTCGTCGTGTGCGGGCATGTCGGCTTCGAAGGCGCCGCGGGTTGGTCCGACCTCTGGAGCGGGCGCGTGATCGATCGGGAGATCCGGGTCCGCTGCTGGACCACCCCGGCGTCGCAGCTGCCCGCCGAGCGGGGCGAATGGCTGCTCGATGCCTGGACCGAGCTCGACGCCTGGATCGGCGAAGCGCTCCGAGGCCAGGATTCTTCGCGGAACGTGAACTAGTTCACAGCAGCCGGGGATCCGAGCCGACGATCCTTCTGGAGTCCCCCTTGGAGGCTCCGCTCATGCACCCCAAGATCGCCGCTCTCTTCCTCGCCGGTGTGTCGCTCCTGGCGGCCGTCGGGCTCTTCGCCGACCCCCTGCATCCGCACTGCGGTAGCGGGGTCTGCGCCTCGCTGCACGCGCTCGACCAGGGCGCCGACACGAGTGCGCCGGTCGCCCTGCGCCCGACCCGCTAGGCGTCCCCTTCCATCATCTCGACGCGGATCCCGTTCGGGTCCGTGAGAAAGAACATGCGCACCGGCGTCGCGATGTCGTCGAAGGCGAAGATGGGCGTCGGCTCGCGCCCCTCGGCGCTCGCCCGCGCGTGCGCCGCGTCGAGGTCCGCCACACGGAAGGAGAGCCCGCCCAGTCCGACCGGGTAGCCCTCGGGCGGCGCTGCCGCTGCGCGCGATACGTCGAGGGTCTCGATCGTGTGCAAGCGGACGGAGCCGGCGCGAACGAAGGTGTCCCGGATCCGCACACCCGGGCGACCGAACATCGCGTCCAGGGCGGGCGCCTCGAGCTCCTCGTCCGACTCGAGCTCGGCTCCGAGGCCCTTGCACCAGAAGTCGAGGGTCGCGTCCGTATCCGCGACATGGACGATCAAGTGACTGACGACGAGCGGAGCGGGCATCGACTCCTCCTTGGCTGTCGAGCGACGACTAGTCGAACGCGGCGAATAGCTCCTGGAACGCGACGAGCTGGTTTCCCGCCGCCGAGGAGGGCACCAGGATCGGCGTGCGCACGCCAGCGTCGAACCAGGCCTCGAGACCTTCGCGCACCTCGTTCACCGAGCCGAACAGGGTGCAATCGGCCAGCCAGCGATCGCTCATCAGCTCGGTGAGCCGGTCGCGCTCCCCGTTCTCGATGGCCTTCTCGATCGCCTCCATCTCCTCGACGTAGCCGGCTTCCTTCCAGTAGTTGCGGTAGTTCGGAAGGTTCACGTACATGACGAGGGTCTTGCGATTGCGCGCCTTCGCCGCCTCGCGGTCGTCGCTGATGCAGGTGGGCAGCATGTCACCCACGTAGAAGTTCGGATCGTTCCGCTTCGCGTCGGGCAACGCGGCGAGCGAGGCCTGCATGTGGGAGCGCGATGCGTTCGCGAACACGACGCCCTCGGCGATCTCGCCGGCCAGCGCGACCATGCGCTGCCGCAACCCGGCGACGACCACCGGCGGCAGCTCTCCGACTCGCTTGGCTCCCTTCAGCCCCTCGACGAACTCTCGCATGTCCGAGAGCGGCTTTCCGGTGCGAAGGCCGAGCCGCGCGTTCATCGGCGCATGGCTGACGCCGACGCCGAAGTGGAAACGCCCGCCCGAGAGTTCGTGGATCAGCGCGACGGTCTCGGCGTAGTCGAGAACGTGTCGCGTGTAGAGGTTGGCGATGGCGGTTCCGAACCGGATCGTCTTCGTGTGGAGCGCCAGGGCTTCGCAGAGCCCGACCGCATCGCCGAAGCTCGCGCAGTAGAGGCCGGCGAAACCGCGCTTCTCGCATTCGGTGGCGAGCTCGAGGGCGGAACGCCGGCGGCCGGGAACGGCGGCAAGAGCAACGGCGGGGAGTCGGGTCACGGGGTTCTCCTGGTGAAGCGCGTTCAGACGGCAGTCAGTCCGCCGTCGATGGCGAGTTCCGAGCCGTTCATATAGCGCGACGCATCGGACGCGAGGTAGAGCACGAGTTCGCCGATCTCCTGGGGCGTGCCGGCCAGGTAGCGACCGTCTTCGGGCGCGTTGTCGACCGTCGCCGGGTCGACCCCGGTCCGCGCCTGCAAGGAGCGAATCCCGGGCGTGTCCACGCCGCCGGGGTGGATCGAGTTGCAGCGGATCGGGTCGCCGCGCTCGATGCAGTGGGCCGCGACGCTCTTCGTGAAGCCGCGCACGGCGGCCTTGCTGGCGCCGTAGACCGCGAAGGTGGGAAAGCCGACCAGCCCGGAAGCCGACGACATGTTGATGATCGAGCCGCCACCGCTCTCGCGCATCGCAGCGATGGCGTATTTGCACCCGAGGAAGACGCCCGAGAAGTTCACCGCGAAGACCTTCTCGACGAGGGCCAGGGTCGACGACTCGGGGTCCCCGGGCTCGATCACCCCGGCGTTGTTCACCAGGACGTCGAGGGGGCCGAAGCGCTCGCGGGTCGCGGCGATGGCGTGCTCCCAGTCGGCCTCCTGGGTGACGTCGTGGCGCACGAACAGGGCGTCGCTGCCGAGCTCCTTCTCGGCCTCGCGTCCGAGTGACTCGTTCACGTCGGTGATGGCGACCCGCGCGCCCTCCCGCAGCAGCACTTCGGCGGTGCCCCGACCGATGCCCGACGCACCGCCCGTCACGATCGCCACCTTCCCTGCGACACGTCCCGCCATGAACGCACTCCTCTCCGGCGACTTCCCGTCGCGCGGTGGCGCATTCTAGGCAGACCTAGTCGTCGAGATCCACTTCGTTGGCGATGTCGAAGGTCGTCTCCGAGCCGTCTTCCTCGTCGGTCGCGGTCAGCTCGGTGCCCACGGCCAGCCCGGCCAGGAAGGCGGTCACGTCGAGGACGTTCCCGTCATCGTCGCGCGTGGTGCCCTGGACGAGCTCGACGAACACGCCGTGCAGCATAAAACCGCGCCCACCCAGTGGATCGGTGTCCACGGCCTCGATGGCCCCCGTGAGCTCGACGTCGTCGACGTCTTCCCGTTCGATCTCGGTCGCCCGGATCCGCCCATCGCCGACGTCGACCCCGTGCACTTCGAGGAAGTCCCCGACCATCAGCTCCTCGAGGTTCAGATCGTCGTCGCCCCCGTCGTCGTCTTCGAGACGCAGGGAGGGATCGACCTCGACGATGAGCTGCGAGAACCCCTCCATCCCGGGCGTTCCCTCGACGAGCAGCAGGATCTCGTTCTGGGCCAGGCGGTCGAGGCCGCCCGTCGCGATCCGGGCCGCGACCTGCGCGTTCGGATCTTCCAGACGCAGGGTCGCTGCGACCAGGATCCCGCCGACGACGTCGCCCTCGACCTCGACATAGACCCCGTCCTCGAAGAGCGCCGGCGTGTTCGGCTCGAGGGTGGCGCTGCCGGCGGAGACGGGCAGCCCGTTCACGCTGAAACTGGAGAGACTCGAGAAGTCGTCGACCACGCCCTGGACTTCGACCGCGGGGCTCCCGATCGGCACGGCCTGGGAGAAGGGCACGAAGGGTCGGATCGTCGTGGCCATCACCTCGGGGTTCATGCCCGCCTGCGTCTGGATGCCCTCCACCTCGACGAGCGCGCCAGCGGAAGGCGACATGGTCGGCAGCCCGCTGCAGTCGGTCGTGCCGCCGCAGACGAACTGAACGGTCGTGGGCCCGATCTCGAAATCGAGAAGGCCGAGGCTGTCGACCCGCCCCTTGAACTCGACCGGGGTCGCGTTGAGGACGAGGGGGCCCAGATCCTCGAGTCGGGTCGCGCGGATCGTGCCGTCGGTCTCGACCGGGCCGCTGACTTCGACGACGCGGTTCAGCGCGAGGGTGTCGAAGGTGATGCCTTCGAACACGGTGAGTCCTTCGTCGATCACGACCCGCTGCCCCAGCACCGTGAACTCTCGCTGGTTGGTCTGTCCCATCACGTTCACCGGGGTCTGTTCGACCGCGCCGCGGATCGCCTCATCGAAGATCACCGTCGTGGCCGAGCCGGTCGCGCCCGTGGCGTCGCGCGTGCCGTCGACGCGCAGGTACATGCCGAGCTCGAGATCCGCTTCGGTGAATGGCGCACCCCCGCCGCCGCGGGTCTCTCCGTCGATCTCGATCGTTCCCGTGGCCGCCAGGCTCCAGGCCGTGCCGGTCACGAAGAAGCTACCGAAGCCCGTGACCGAGCCCGAGGAGATACCCGTGCCGCCGATCCCGCCACTCGCGACGTCGGTCCCACCGCCTCCGCTGCTCCCTCCGCCGCTGCAGGAGAGGCAGAATGCGAGCCCGAAGACGAATGCGAGTCGAGCACTCACGACGCGTCCTCGTCGTCGTTCTCGTCTTCGACCGAGTGTTCGCGGTAGAAGATGCCGAGCACAGCGCGATGCCGACCGCTGCCCTCCACCTCCGGGTTCGCATCCCGGTCGCTCTTCGCCATGCGCTCGTCGAGGTGTTCGAGCAGGCGCTGCGCGCGCTTCGCGGCGTCGCGACGCAGCGAAGGCAGGCTCTCCCCAACGAGATTGTCGTAGGAGACCTTGCGCTGAAAGAACGCATCTTCCGCAGGCTGGGTGAGATTGTGATCGATCGTCTCGACCAGATCCGTCACGTCCAACCCGAGGATCGCGAGCTTCTCCTCTTCGCCCGTCCGGGGAACGTAGGCACGCGTCACCAGCCGCAGGCGCCCATCGCGGGTGTACTCCGCGGCATCCACCCGCAGCAACTCGTCGAGTACCGCACGCACCGGTACATCGCCGCCGAAGCGCTGCACCAGCTCGGTGAACGTGCGCCCTTCGCCCTCGATCGGCAGGGTCGCGGGTCGACCGGCCTTGTCGTTGAAGTCGGCCTCACGGACCCAGGCGCTGATGACGCGCGCGGCGCGGTTGTATCGCTCGACCGGCGCCGCAGCGGCATCGCCCTCGCGCTGGAGCCGACTCACTTCCTTGCGCGTCAGGCCGGTCAGGACGGAGACGCGCGAGATCGACGGCTTCCTGCCCGGGACCCCGAACTCCTGCTCCGCGACTTCCACGTACACCTGCTTCGCGTGATCCGAGAAGACTCCGAACGGCACGCCGTTGCGCAGAAGAATGCGCACCAAGGGCCGCAGCAGCCGGCGAATCGCCGCCGTCAGCGTCGCCCGCAGCTGTTCACTCATGGGGGCCCTGGATTCCGGGTGCTGCCGATATTGGGAATTTTAACCCAAATCTGGGAGTTGGGAAGCGGGGGGATCCCAGCGGCGCCGCGGCCCGGCGGAGGCGCCACAACTGCCTGACATGCAAGTGAAAATCGGCCCCCTGAGGCCCACCCTATTCGGGGAGCGCGAAGGCCAGCAGCGCGTCGCCGGTGCCCGTGAGCGGGTTGCCGCCGGCCGCGACCACGACGAACTGACGACTCGACGCGCGCAACCGGTAGGTGGCGGGCGTCGCATTCGCCGTAAACGGAATGCGGGTGCGCCAGAGCTCTTCACCCGAGTCGGCATCGAAGGCGCGGAAGTACTTGTCGGTCGTCGCGCCGATGAAATACACGCCGCCCGCCGTCAGCAGCCCGCCACCGAAGTTGGGGGCACCGAGCTCTCCCCAGAAGGGCAGCGCCCAGACCGGGAACGGCGCCTGATCGCGGGTCGTCCCGAGTGGCACGCGCCACCGCACGTCGCCCGTGGCGAGATCGACGGCGGTCAGGCTGCCCCAGGGCGGCGGGTTGCACGGTGCGCCGAAGCTCGAGAAGAAGGGATGTCGGATGACGCCGTACGGTGTCCCCCGCATCGGGTAGGCCTCGTTCGGGTAGACCAGCGCGCTGGCCGGGAGATCCTCGAAATCGGCCCGCGGCACCAACCGCACCACCATCGCGACGTGGGTCTGGTTGGTGATCAAGAGGCCGCGTTCGGGATCGATCGCGACGCCGCCCCAGTTCATGCCACCCGAGGTGTGGGGGTACTGGATGGAGCCGTGCGTCGTCGGCGGCGTGAACGGCCCCTCCCAGTCGAGCGCCTCGAACTGCTCGACGCAGGAAGCGCGGTCGATCGGCGTGAAGCCGAACAGGTTGTCCGCGTGGAGCTCGGTGTCGTGGAGCGGCGGCGGGTGGGTCGGAAAGGGCTGGGTGGCGGCGAGCGTCTCCTCGGGAACCCCGGCCTGGGGAACCGGACGCTCTTCGACCGGGTAGAGCGGCTCGCCCGTCTCGCGGTCGAGGAGGAAGAGGTGACCCATCTTCGTCGGCTGCACCACCGCCGGACGTCCGCGCCCGACAGCGGGGTGTCGAAAGAGCTGGGGCTGCGCGGGGACGTCGTAGTCCCAGACGTCGTGATGCACGGTCTGGTAGTGCCAGACGACGTCTCCGGACTCGGCGTCGAGGGCCACCGTCGAGCTACCGAAGTGATCGATCCCCCGGCGCGCGCCGCCGAAGCTGTCCGGAGATGGGTTGCCGGTCGGGACGAACACGAGCCCGCGCTCCTCGTCCCCCGAGAGCAGCGACCACACGTTCGGCGTGCCGCGTTGGTACCACTCGCCTTCGGGCGGGTCGGGCGTCCAGCCGGGCGGGACCGGATCCCAGGCCCAGCGCAGCTCCCCCGTGCGCACGTCGAAGGCGCGCACCACACCCGAGGGCGCATCGGTCTTCAGCTGATCGGCGACGAGGGCGCCGAGCACGGCGACGTCTCGGATCACCAGCGGCGGCGAGGTGGGGTAGTACTCCCAATCGGGAACTTCCCCGCCGATGCCCTCGCGCAGGGGGACCCGGCCGCCGTTCCCGAAGCCTTCGCAAAGGCGCCCGTCGTCGGCGTCGAGGGCGATCAACTCCGAGTCTCGCGTCCCATAGAGGATGCGCTTGCGACATGCTTCCCCGACGCGCTCGGGGTCGGGGTCCTCCCAGTACGCGACGCCGCGACAGGTGAGGGGGTAGGGGCCGCCGACACCCTTCCCGCGAAGCTCCGGATCGAAGCTCCAACGCTCCTCCCCGGTCTCGGGGTCGAGCGCAAAGACCCGCATGTAGGGCGTGCAGTAGTAGAGCGTGTCGTTCGTGACGAGCGGCGTCACCTGCAGCGCGGTGGGTGCCTGCTCGGCGCTGCCGGGGAAGGCGTCGCCGCTGTGGTGGCTCCAGGCGAGCTCCAGGTGCGCGACGTTCTCGCGGTCGACCTGGGTGAGCGCGGAGTACCGCGAGCCGCCCTTGTCGCCGGCGTACTCGGGCCAGTCGGCGGTGGGGCCCTCGTAGTCGACGCTCGGACTCCCGCATCCCATCGCAGCGATCCAGATCGCGGCGGCCCAGCACCCTGCCCGTCGGCTCCTTCGCATCGCGGCGCACTCTAGCCCGCCACGCCGCTAGAATGCGACGCGGCCTGGCCCCCTCGCGAGGCTGCGATCGGTGGACAGGAGGACACGTGCCGGGCTTCGTCGGACTCGCGGGCCGCCGCGTCCTCGTGACCGGTGCCGCGAGTGGCATCGCGCGAGCGATCGCGCTGCGTCTCGGTGGGGAAGGGGTCCGCGTCGGATTGCTCGATCGGGACGCCGCCGGCGCCGAACAGGTGGCCGCCGCGATTCGGGCGGATCGGGGCGACGCCTCGTGCCACCCGGCGGACATCAGCGACGCCACCGCGGTCGCAAGCGCCATCGACGCCTTCGAGAGCGACGCGGGCGGGATCGACGGTCTGGTGAACGGCGCGGGCTGGGACACCGCCGCCGACTTCGTGGCGACGACGCCCGAGGACTGGCGCCGCATCATCGACATCAACCTCTATGGACCGCTCCATGTCACCCACGCCGTGTTGTCGCGGATGGCGTCGGAGGGCGCCGGTCGCATCGTGAGCCTGGCCAGCGACGCGGGGCGCGTCGGCTCGTCGGGCGAGTCGGTGTACGCCGCGTGCAAGGCGGGGATCGTCGGGTTCTCGAAGTCGATCGCGCGCGAGCACGCGAAAGCCGGTATCACCGTCAACATCGTCTCGCCCGGACCGACCGACACGCCTCTCTTCGAGAATCTCGACCCCAGCGGCCGCCTCGGTCCTGCCCTCGAACGCGCCATTCCGATGCGCCGGCTCGGCCAGCCGAGTGACTACCCCGGAATCGTCGCGTTCCTGCTCTCGGACGAAGCGGCCTTCATCACCGGCCAGACCATCAGCGTCTCGGGCGGCCTCACCATGCACGGCTAGTTCTCGCACGGCGCCCGGCCCGAGACCGCAGCCCAACGGAAGGAACCCCCATGGACTACGAAGACATCCAGTACGACGTTGCGGACCACGTCGCCACCATCACGATCGACCGGCCGAAGGTGATGAACGCGTTCCGCGCGAACACCTGTGAAGAGCTGATCCACGCCTTCCACACCGCCGGCGCCGACAAGGACATCGGAGCGATCGTGCTCACCGGTGCCGGCGAGCGCGCGTTCTGCACCGGCGGCGACCAGAGCGACCACGGCGACGGCAGCTATGGCGGGCGCGGCGCCCTCGGCATGCCGATCGACGAAGTGCACACGGCGATGCGCGACGCCCCGAAGCCGGTCGTCGCCAAGGTGCGCGGCTACGCGATCGGCGGTGGCAACGTGCTGGCGACGCTCTGCGATCTCACCATCGCCGCCGAGAGCGCGATCTTCGGGCAGGTCGGCCCGAGCATGGGTTCGGTCGATCCGGGCTTTGGCACGGCGTACCTGGCGCGCATCGTGGGGGAGAAGAAGGCGCGCGAGCTCTGGTACCTGTGCCGCCGCTACACCGCCGCCCAGGCCGAGGAGATGGGGCTCGTGAACTGCGTGGTTCCCGACGACCAGCTCGACACCGAGGTCGCCCAGTGGTGCTCCGAGCTGGTCGAGCGCAGCCCGACGGCGATCGCGTTGGCGAAGGCTTCGTTCAACGCGGACACCGAGAGCATCAAGGGGCTCGGCAACATCGCCTTCCAGGCGGTGTCGCTCTACTACGACACCGAAGAGTCGAAGGAAGGCGGTCGGGCGCGTGCCGAGAAGCGCAAGCCCGAGTTCCGGAAGTACGCGTAGGGCCATCGCAGATGCGATCCCATCGGAGGTTTCTCGTGACGTCGGTTGGTCTCCTGCGATCCGGCGCGGGGCTTTGCGCCGCGCTGTTCCTGGCCTGTGTGCATCCCGGGGCGGACACGCCCGCTATGGCCCCTGAGGCCGACGCGTCCGGCGCCACGGCAGCGTCGGCCGCCACGCGCGCCGCCAACGCCACCTACCAGGAGCTGCCCCTCGCCGACGGCGCGGATCGACGCGACGCCGAGCGCGGGCTCGTGGCGCGCGAGGAGCCGCTCGTCATCGAGAACGCCCAGGGAGAGGTGGTCTGGGACAACCGGCAATACGCCTTCCTCGAAGAAGCCGCGCCGGACACGGTGAATCCCAGCCTCTGGCGACAGGCCCAGCTCAATCACCTCCATGGCCTCTACGAGGTCGCGCCGGGCATCCACCAGGTGCGCGGCTACGACCTCAGCAACTTCACCGTGATCGAGGGGAAGACCGGCCGGATCATCGTCGATCCGTTGACCGCAAAGGAGACCGCGGCCGCGGCCTACGCCCTCGTGGAGAAGCACCTGGGCGAGCGGCCGATCCGCGCCGTGATCTTCACCCACAGCCACATCGATCACTTCGGCGGGATCCAGGGGATCCTCACCCCGGAAGAGATCGAGGAGCAGGGCGTCAACATCATTGCGCCGGCCCACTTCATGGACGAAGCCACCAGCGAGAACGTGATCGCCGGCGTGGGCATGCAGCGCCGGGCCGAGTTCATGTTCGGCGCGCGGCTTCCGCGCGGCGCGCGCGGTCACGTCGACAGTGGCCTAGGCCGCGCACCGGCCTACGGACGCGTCGGGATCGCCGAGCCCACCGAGAGCGTGGACCGCACCCCCACCGAGATCGTGCTCGACGGAGTTCGCTTCCTCTTCCAGTACACGCCCGAGAGCGAGGCGCCCGCTGAGTTCATGTTCTACCTGCCCGAGAAGCAGGCCCTGTGCGGCGCCGAAGTCGTGACGCGCACCATGCACAACCTCTACACGCTGCGCGGCGCGAAGGTGCGCGACGCCCTGCGCTGGAGTGGCTACATCGACGAGGCACTCCAGCTCTTCGGCGGCGACGCCGAGGTGCTCTTCTCGACCCACCACTGGCCCACCTGGGGCAATGCGGAGATCGTCGACTACCTCAAGAAGCAGCGCGACACCTACAAGTACGTCCACGACCAGACCATGCGTCTGGCCAACTCGGGCGCGACTCCGCAGGAGATCGCGGACACCCTCGAACTCCCGCCTTCGCTGCGCCCGTCGTTCGCGAACCGCGGCTACTACGGCACCGTGCGCCACAACGCGAAGGCCGTGTATCAGTGGTACTTCGGTTGGTACGACGGCAACCCCGCCCACCTCGACCCGCTGCCGCCGAAGCAGGCAGGCGAGAAGTACGTGGCGGCGATGGGCGGCGCGGACGAGGTCCTGCGCAAGGCCCAGGCCGCCTTCGACACGGACGACCTGCGCTTCGCCGCCATGCTGCTCGACCACCTCGTCTTCGCCGAACCCGGCAACGACGACGCGCGCGAGCTCCTGGCGCGCACCTACGACCAGCTCGGCTACCGCGCCGAGTCGGGCCCGTGGCGCGACGTCTATCTGGTGGGAGCCCACGAGCTGCGCCACGGCACGCCCGAGCCCGGCGGCACCCGACTCGAACTCGCCTTCGATCTGCTCCGCCACACCCCGATGGAGCGCTTCCTCGAGAGCTTCGCCACGCGACTGAACGGGCCCGACGCGGCCGACGTCGAACTCGCGGTCAACCTCGACTTCACCGACACGCGCGAGAACTACACGCTGTGGATCGAGAACGCGGTGCTCCACCACCGCCAGCAGCCCGTCGATCCCGAGGCCGACGCGACGGTCCACCTGACGCGGGAGCTGCTCCTCGAGCTCATCGCGGGGCGCAAGACGGCGCGCGAGTTCCTGTTCTCCGACGACCTCGACGTCGACGGCAGTCGCACGGCGCTGATCCGCTTCTTCTCGCTGCTCGAAGCGCCGGAGGCGAACTTCGCGATCATCGAGCCCTAGGTGCGCGGCCGGGGAATCAGGGCGTGCCCGCCGCCAGCTGGGCGTCGCGCGCCAGGGCCATGGCGTCGAGATAGGCGAGCATGTCCTGGGTGTTCGAACGCGGGTCGAGGATCCGTTCGCGGTAGACGTCTAGGACCAGCTGCTGCACGGCGGCGTTCTCGGGCTCCGCGAGCCAGGCCCAGTCGGCGAAGTGGCTGGCGAGAATCACGTCGGTGGCGAGGTACTCGCGCGTCCGATCGACGAAGGCGTCCATCCCACCGGCGGACTCCACGATCGCCTGCGCTTCGTGCTCGAGGGGGGCCGGCGACCAATGGGAGGGAATGTCGTCCCACCAGCCCGTGTACTGCCGGATCACCATCTTCGAGATGTCGCGCGCGGTGACGTACTGCACGCGAAGCGTGGGGTGCTCGTCGAGGTGCCGCGGCAGCTCGAGGGACTGGAAGATCTGGTCCTTGCGCAGCCCGGCGTTCAGCCCGTCGATGGTGTGCTTCACGACGAACTCGAGCACTTCGGCGTGAACCCCCAGGTTCTCCTGAATGAGGGACGGATCGGTCAGCGCCTCGCCGTGGGCGGGAAGCAGGAGCGCGGGTTCCAGGGCCGCCATCTCTCGCAGTGCGAAGGCCCACTCTTCGGGGTGGCGCTGCACGCGCTTGCCGTTGCCCGCGTTGGGCAAGAAGCCCTGGTAATAGTCGGCCGTCGCCAGCGCGCGTCGCGCAGGCGCCCACACGTAGAGCTGGTCGTCGGTTTCGCCGCGGTGGTGCTGCAAGACGAAGGTCTCACCGCCCACCTCGATCTCGAGGCGGTCGTCGAAGGTGCGCGTTGGCCACACGAGATCTTCACGGCTCGCCGGTAGCTGATGCTCGGGCTGGGACATGTACTTCGCCATCGACCCCCGCAGTCGGATGTAGCGATCGAAGCGCTCCTCGATGGCGGCGTGGGCGATCACCTCGGGGTTCCAGCCCGCTTCGAGGAGTGCCCAGGTGCCATAGGCGTGATCGACGTGACCGTGGGTGTAGATGACCGTGTGCACCGGGAGTGCGCTGATGCTGCGGATCGCCTCGACGAGCGCCGGCCCGGCGGGCGACATGCCCGTATCGACGACCACCAGGCCCTCGTCGGTTTCGAAGAGCACGCAGTTGACGATCGGGAAGCGCACGAGCCAGGTGCGCGGCGCCAGCTCCTCCACCTCGGTGAGCTCGTTCGCGTCGGCGATCGCCTCGTCGGTCTGCCCGAACATGTTCTGCGCGACGTGACGCGAGAAGGTGCCGCCGAAAGCGCCTCCCCCCTGAACGCGGCGGTAGAGGTCCGGGTTCTCGAGGATCAAGCGCGAACGGGTGTCGGTGCCGGCGCGCTGGGCGACCACGGCGCCGACGCGACCGGCGGCCTCGAGCCCGAGCTCGCGGATCGACTCTCCGGTCGGGCTGCGCCCGAGCCAGAAGCCGGCGAGGAAGAGCGCCAGACCTGCGATCCCTGCGAACAGCCAGCGTCCGATCTGCATCCCATCTCCTGTCCTTTGGAGCGCGCGGTGCGCGCAAGTGGTCAGCCCCGCTTGACCCGCGCTTCCACGGACGCGAACGCGTCGCGTAGAATGCGCAGGCCGCGCATTCTGCCACGGCCGCGCGACGTCCACCGCGTCGGCGCTGACCCAGGAGTCCGCACCATGTCCCCGCGACCCTCGGAAGACGGTGTCCACATCAAGACCTGCCCGCTCTGCGAAGCGATGTGCGGACTCGAGGTCCATGTCGAAGGCGGGCGGGTCGAGAAGATCCGACCCCACGACGAGGACGTCTGGAGCCAGGGCTACATCTGTCCGAAGGGCACCACCCTCGGCGATCTGCACCATGATCCGGACCGCTTGCGCACGCCGCTCATCCGTCGCGACGGGCAATTCGTCGAAGCTTCTTGGGAAGAGGCCTTCGCCGAGGCCGAACGGCTGCTGCGGCCGGTGATCGAGAAGCACGGCATGACGGCGGTCACCACCTACATCGGCAATCCGACGGCGCACAACTTCTCGCTCTCGCGCTACGTCGCCGCCTTCGCGCCGATGTCGGGGATCCCCGTCCTGTACTCGGCCGGCACCGTCGACCAGTGGCCGAAGAACGTGTCGTCCGCGCTGATGTACGGCGGCATGTGGACGATCCCCACACCGGACATCGACCGCACCGACTACCTGGTGGTGATGGGCGCGAACCCGCACGCCTCCCAGGGGAGCCTGCTCGCCGCGGCCGACGTGCTGGGACGCTTCGACGCCATCCGCGAACGAGGCGGCCAGGTCATCGTCGTCGATCCGCGCCGCACCGGCACCGCGAAGCGCGCCGACGCCTGGGTGCCGATCCAGCCCGGCACCGACGCGGCCTTCTTGCTCGCCGTGTGCCAGGTGCTCTTCGCGGAAGACCGGGTCGCCCTCGGACGCCTCGCCGACTTCACCGTCGGCGTCGACGAGGTCGAGCGACTCTGCGCCGACTTCACGCCCGAGGCAGTGTCGGCGTGCTGTGGCATTCCCGCCGAGACGATCCGCGAGATCGCGCGCGGCCTCTCGGAGGCCAACGCGGGCTCGGTCTACGGGCGCATCGGCACCTGCAACCAGGAGTTCGGCACCCTCGCCTCCTGGCTCGTCGACGTGGTGAACGTGCTGACGGGCAACCTCGACCGCGAGGGCGGTTCGATGTTCGCGAACCCGATCGCCTGGTCGTTCGTCAACCTGACGCCGCCCGAGTTCGCCGAGGGCTTCACCTTCGGGCGCTGGCAGAGTCGGGTCCGCGGCGCGCCGGAAGTCCTGGGACAGGTGCCCGTCTCGTGCATGGCGGAAGAGATCGCCACGCCCGGCGAGGGCCAGCTCAAGGCCCTGATCACGATCGCGGGCAACCCGGTGCTCTCGGCGCCCGACGCGGGCAAGCTCGACGAAGCCCTGCCCGAACTCGACTGCATGATCAGCATCGACAACTGGCTGAACGAGACCACCCGCCACGCCCACGTGATCTTCCCTGGCTGGTCGGTGCTCGAACAGCCCCACTACGACGAGCTCCTGTGGAACTGGGCCGTGCGCAATGCCGGGAAGTACTCGGAGCCCGTCTTCGCCGCCGATCCCGAGCGACCGGCGGAGTGGGAGATCCTGCTCACCCTCGCCGCGATCCTGCAGGGCCAGAAAGCCGCCGACGTCGACGTCGCGGCCCTCGACAACCTCTTCTACGCGGGCATCGTGGCAACGGTCGCGGCGGACCCGCAGTCGGCGATCGCCGGTCGCGACCCCGCCGAGATCGTCGGCATGAGCGGCGCCCCCGGTCCGCACCGGCTGCTCGACTTCGCCATCCGGATCGGGCCCTGGGGCGACGCGTTCGGGCAGAAGCCCGACGGCCTCACCTTCGAGAAGGTCGCGGCCGAGCCGAACGGCCTCGACATGGGCGCCCTCGAAGCGCGCCTGCCCGAGCTACTGCGCACCCCGAGCGGGAGGCTCGAGCTCGCTCCCGCGTACATCACCGGGGACATCCCGCGATTGCGCGAGCGGCTGGACCGCACCGAGTCCGACCTCGTGCTGGTGAGTCGCCGGCACGTCCGCTCGAACAACTCCTGGATGCACAACGTCGCGCCGCTGATGACCGGCAAGGACCGCTGCACGCTGCTCGTCCACCCCGACGACGCGAAGCGCCGCGGTCTGGTCGACGGAGCCCAGGCCCAGATCACGTCGAAGGCGGGGAGCCTGGTGGCGCCCGTCGAGGTGAGCGACGAGATGCGTCCTGGGGTCGTATGCCTCCCGCACGGATGGGGGCACGACAAGCCCGGCGCGAAGCTCGGGGTCGCGGCGGAGCACGCCGGCGTCTGCAACAACGTGTTGGCGCCGGGCGATCTCGTCGACACCCTCTCGGGCAACGCGATCGTGAACGGGATTCCCGTCGAGCTCGCTCCCGCGTAGCCCCTCGCGACCGGAGAACGTGCTGGGGGCGGGCCCTGCGATCGCAGTGGCACGACCCGGCGCCAGCGGGGGATACTCCCGCGCGGAGGATCCAGCATGCAGCGTTTCGCGATCGGCCTCGCCCTGACCGCCACCCTCGTCTTCGGCGCCTGCGCCAGCGCGCCCCCGCCCGACGACGCCGACAATCTCACCGTGGGCAAGGTCCAGGGCGAGATCAAGGTGGGCATGGACGCCGCCTCGGTGGCCCAGGTCCTGGGCTCGCCGAACATCGTCACCACCGACGACCAGCGCCGCGAGACCTGGATCTACGACAAGGTCTCCAGCGACCGCGTGTCGACCCAGAGCTCGATCGGCGGCGGCATCATCATCTTCGGCGGCGGACGCAGCAGCCAGTCGAGTTCGTCGACCCAGCGCACCCTGACGATCATCATCAAGTTCGACGAACAGAAGATGGTCCGGGACTACAGCTACAACTACTCGCAGTTCTAGCTTGCGCGCGCAGATCGCACTGGGGGTCCTCGTGGCGATGTGCTGCGCGTGTGCGCAGCCGCCGACCGACCCGGGCACGTTCTTCCAGCTCACCCCCGAGAGCGCCCAGCATCGCGCGGCCCAGACCCGTGAGTTCGAGACCCGCGACGAGACCGAGCTCTTGTCGGCCTCGGCCGCCGTGCTCCAGGACCTCGGCTTCCAGGTGTCGGAGAGCGTGCGCGAGGTGGGCTTCCTGCGTGCCGCAAAGGAACGCGGCGCGCGCGAGTACGGACAGGAGATCCAGCGCGGGATCGTCTTCGTCCTGAGCCTCGCGCTGTCGGCGGCCGGGCAGTCCAATGCCACCCAGGTGATTCCCGTCGATCTCCACCAGCAGATCAACGCCTCGCTGGTGACGCGTCCCATCGCCGCCGACGGCTCCCGCTACGAGGTGCGGGTGCTCTTCTATCGCCTGGTGTGGAAGAGCGACGGGCAGAACGGTGATCAGCACATTCCAGCGGGCCAGCAGAAGATGGAGATGATCCGCGACCCGCTCATCTACCAGCAGTTCTTCGCCCGGCTCTCGAAGGCCGTCTTCCTCGAAGCGCACAAGATCTGAAAGGTCCGCCCATGCGACGCGCGACGTTCCGCCGCTTCCTGCCTCTCTTCGCCTCGGCTCTGCTGGGTTGGGGCTGCGCCTCGACACCCGAGCCCGCCCCGGACCTGCTCGCGCCTTCCGAAGAGCAGATGAAGCTGCGCAGCTTCCAGACGCGCACCTTCGAGGTGAAGGACAAGAACCAGGCGATGCGCGGCGTCATCGCGGCACTCCAGGACCTCGGCTTCATCATCGAGCGCGCGAACGAACCGCTCGGGCTGGTGACGGCGGCCCGCTTCGCCGAGCCCCGCTACTTCGACGTGCTGGGCATCACGGTAACGGTGCGTCCCCAGAAGGGCGGCCAGATGCAGATCCGAGCGAACGCGATCTACAACAACGAACCCATCACCGACGCAAAGGTGTATCAGAACTTCTTCGCCACCCTCGAGCGCTCGCTCTTCATCGGGCGGAACTGACACGTGCGGCGCCCTGCCCTGCTTCTGCTCGGCGCGCTCCTGTCCCTCGCGATGGCGGGCTGCGTGACGCCGTACATGGCGCGCCACGAGATCGGCTGGAACTCGGCCGAACAGATCTGGGCTGCAGAAGCGAGCCAGGTCCGGGTACGCAACGCCCAGAGCCGCGTCTTCGACACGAGCGACAAGCAGCGCATGCTGCAGACCGTGGTCACGACCTTCCAGGACCTCGACTTCCAGGTCGAAGTCCTCGACACCGAGCTGGGCATCGTCTCGGGGAAGAAGTTCGTCGATCTCGAGCGGCGCGACATGGCCGACTACTTCCTCTACGACACCGAGAAGCTGGTGGTGTTCACGAAGGCGCTCCGCTCCTGGGGACCCTTCTATCACCGCAGCGACCTCGTGCGATTCACCGTGACCGTGCGTGAGCGCAGCGCCACTCAGCTGGTCGTACGCGCCTCGGCCCAGCACTACCTGCGACCCATCGAAGACGCGGAGCCCTATCAGGCCTACTTCCGCACGCTCGAGAGTGCGCGCTTCCTGGAGCGTCAGCGCTCCGAGTCCGAGGCCGGCGCCACCTCACCGTCCTCGTAGCCGCCCAGCGGCACGCCTCCGAGGTCCTGGGTGAGGGGGTTCACGGGGACGACCCGCTCGCTCCGTTCGACGCGCTCATCCGCCAGGTCGCGCTCGCTCCGCTCCGTGCGCTCGACGGCCGCGGGGTGGGCGTCGGCCGAGCGATCCACGATGTGCGCCGTGAGCAGCACGACCGTCTCCGTGTTGACGTCGACGGTCTCGGTTCGCTCGAAGACGCGACCGAAGATCGGGATGTCCATCATGAAGGGAATCCCCGTCCGCGTGTCCGTCTCGTTGTCGCGGATCAACCCGGCGATGAACGCGGTCTGGCCGTCGCGCGCGCGCAAGCGCGTGGTGACTTCGGTCGTGCGCTGCTGCGGGAGGCCGTCGAGGATGAAGCCGTTGCTCACCTCGGGGTGGATGTCCAGGACGATGCGACCGTCGCGGTCGACGGAGGCCGTGAAGCGCAGGATCACGCCGGACTCGAGGAACTCGACGCTCTCGGTCGTGACCTGGTTGATCGTGGTCGTGACCCGGAAGCCCAAGCGATCCCCGATCACGACCTCGGCTTCTTCGTGTTCCACCGCGAGTAGCGTCGGGCTCGACAGCGTACGCACCCGGCCCTTCTCCGTGAGCGCCGTGAGCTGGATCTCGAGATCGCTGGTCATCAGATCGAAGAAGAGGCCCGGCGCGTCGGCGAACGCGAGATCGCGCGCGCCCACGGCGCCCTTCTCGAAGGTCGTCACCCAGTCGACGCCGATGGTCTCGTCCTCGTCGAGCTGCACCTCGAGGATCTTCGCCTCGATGAAGATCAAGCTCGGCTGGCGGTCGACCTCCGCGAGCAGCGCCTCGATCCGACGCTGGAACTCGGGAAGATCCTCGACCACCAGAAGTCGGCGATCGACGAGGACCGTCACCTCGCCGTAGCGCGACAGGTGCTTCTCGACGAGCTCGGCGACCCGCTCGGGATCCGAGTACTCGACCCTGAAGGAGCGGATCTCGGTATTCCCCTGGGCGGAATCGCGGCCGGCTTCCTCCCGCGGGACGATCACGTAGGTCCCGTGGCGTCGCTCGGCCACCTGCCCTGCCGCATCGGCGATGGCGCGAATCGCGCGATCGACGGACACGTCGAAGAGGTTCACCGAGACCGTGGCCTCGACATCCTCGTGGAGGAGCACGTTCACACGCTCGGTGCGCGCGAGCATCTCGAACACTTCCTCGATCGGCGCTTCTCGCACGACGAGCGTCACGCGACCCGGCGCCTGCCGCTCGATCTGGATCGGCTCGGCCCACAGCGCCCCACCGACCCAACACGCGAGCACAAGGATGACGAGGAACCGTCTCATCGCGACCTCGCCGGGGGCGAGACCGAGAGTCGGATCAAGCTCCCCCCATGCTCGAAGACCGCATCCCACTCGCCCACCTCGACGAGTCGGTATCCCCGGGTCGCTTCTCCCACCCGCAGGATCTCCCCACCCAGGTTGGCGAAACCGCCATCGGCGCCGACCAGGGTCGCCTGCAGAACGGGCTGCCAGCCAGGCGCGGGAGCGCGTCCGTAACTGCCGCCCGAAGTCCCCGACTCGGCAGCGAGCGGGCGGAACGGATCGATGTGCAGAGTCGGCGCCTCTTCGGCCCCACTGCCCGAAGCCAGCACGAGTGCGATGCCGATCCATCGACCGCGGCGCATCACGACGCGCGTTCCGTCGGTCGATACGAGGCCAATCGCACACTGAGGCGAACTCCGCCGGCCTCGCCACGAGGCACCAGGCCGAACTCGTTCACGACCAGCGGGCGCAGCTCGACTTCGAGTTCGTTCAACCACGCGAAGAGTGCGAAGAACTCACCCGTCGCTTCCACCTCGTAGATGTGCTCGTCGAAGCTCATCACGCTGCGGCTCGGGCCCGGGTTCACACCGACGAGGTCGACCGCATAGCGGCCCGAGATCGCGTCGAGGCGCTCGATGATGTAGGACTCGGTCTTCTCCGCGGGGAGCTCGGCCAAGCCGCCGAAGAGCCGATCGCGCGCCGCGACGACGTGGGCCTCGGTGTCGACGATCGTCGCGTCGAGACGCGACACCTCGGCACGAATCGATTCGACGCTCACGCTCGGGTCCTGACGCGCCAACGCCTGGAGGCGTGCGAGCGGACCGCGCACGAGCAGCGCGTAGCCGAGCGTCGTGGCGACGGCGACCACACCCAACAGCACGATCCGCCGCTCGCGATCCGAGAGCGCGCCCACCCGCTCGGCTACCCGGGAGAGAAACTCCATGGCGTCAGGCGCCCGTC
Source organism: Myxococcota bacterium (assembly GCA_039030075.1). NCBI lineage: Bacteria > Pseudomonadati > Myxococcota > Myxococcota bacterium. The sequence continues at coordinate 107,266 of JBCCEW010000011.1, forward strand.
CGCACGACCACGGCGAGCTCGAAGTCGATTGCGCTCGCGAGGGTCGCGGGGTTGGCGCGGGTCTGCACGACCCGCACGTTCTCGATCAACGGCTCATCGACCAGACGGCTGACGAAACCGGCCAGGGTGGCGTGATCCCGAGCGCGCCCCTGGATCTCCATGTGGGTTTCGAGGCGCCAGGCCCGGTTCTCGCCCTCGCCTTCCTCCTCGAGGGGCACGACCAGGAAGTAGCCCTGTCGCGTGGGCTTCGCGCCGGCGTTCACGACCTGACCGGCCCGGCGGAACGACCAGTCGCGAAAGTGGATTCCCTGGGCGAGCGAACGGTCGACCGCAAAGAAGACCTGCGTGCTCTGTACGCCTCCGCGCAGTCCGTCGAGGATCGTGAGCTGGCGCCGAGAGTGGGCGCGCTCCGCTTCCAGCAGGTCGAGCCGCTGCCGGCGTTCCAAGGCCATCGCCTCGGCGGCATCGAGCGCCTGGATCTCTGCCCTCCGGGACGTCTCCAGGCTACCGATCGCCCAGCGCGTACCCGCGAGGCACACGCCGACGAGCGCCAGCACCAGGGCGGTGAGGCGCAGCGCCGCGCGGCCCCGAAGCCGGGCCCGGTACTCGGTGGGCACGAGGTCGAGCGTGTTCATGCGGCGCTCCCGCGCAGGGCCAAGCCGAGCGCCACCGACAGGTCGCCCTGGGGTTCGGCGATGCCCCCCGGAATCGCACTGGTCGGTTCGAGGACCTCCGTCCGAACCGACAACAACTCTCCGACCCACGCTGCGAGGCCCGGCCAGGACGCGGGACGGCCGAGCAGCAGGACCCGATCGAGCCCGGCTCCCCGGCACTGGGACGCGACGTACACACCGGCACGCTGAATGTCTTCGACGAGCGCCTCGCCGAGCGGCGTCAAGATCTCCGCGACGGCTCTTGCGACCTCGGCATCGGAACCCGGTGCCTGCACGAGATTCTGAGAGGCGTTCGCGCCGCCGAACCCGAAGCGGTCGAGAATCTCCGACGCGGTCCTCCGGTCGACCTCCAGGCCCTTCGAGAGAGCCGCGAGGAAGGCGTCCTCGCCCAGGTCGATCGTGCGGAAGAGCACGAGGCGCCGACCCGACTGCACGAGCAGGTCGCTGCGTGTCGGGAGGACGCGGATCGCCACCACGGTCTCGCGTTCGCCGAGGAAGCCGGTCTCGGAGAGCAGGCGATGCAGCGCCAGCGGCGGAATCTCGAGCGCTTCGACGTCGAGGCCGCTCGCATGGAGGTTCTCGAGGTGGCGGAGCGCGACGCGCTTCGGAGCGACTGCGGCCAACACGGAGCGTTCGGCCTGGTTCTCCGTGGCCGCGCGCAGCGTCAGGTAGTCGACCACGTAGTTCTCGATCGACTCTTCGACGCGCTCGTCGATCAGATTCAACACCGTCTCCGACTCGTCCGTCGCCTCTTCGGGCTCGAAGTTCAAGACCAACAAGCGCGTGCGTTCCTCGGGCAACACGGTGACGACCCGACGGCCGCGGCAACCCGCCTCGCGAAGCAGCCCCTTCAGCTCGGACGGATCGGCGAGCTCGGCGTCCGAACGCCGCTCGAAGACCCCTCCCACATGGAGACCCTTGCGCTGCTCCCCATGGACCTGCGCGACGCGTACCTCGTGGGGCGTCACCTCGAGTCCGATCGGGCCGTACTCCGCCCCGTGAGCGGGACGGCGCAGCCAGCGCGGCGGCCAACTCACGGACGCCGGCCTTGGTGGGATGACATCGGGTTCGCTTCCGAAGACTCGGGGCGCGATGCCCGCTCTACCGGCCCCACCCGAGGGTCGGCTCCCGTCTGGCGCACGACAGCAGCGCTCCGGTCGAACGCCGTGGATCAGCGATCGTCGTAGCCGGTGTGGTTCATCACCAGCTGACCGGTGACGGTATCGAAGAGCCATCCCCCGGTGGTGCCTGCGGAGGCCAGCGGCAATGAGCCCGTGGTCACGATCGCGACGGTCGCGACGTTGTTGATCGGGTCCGGTGGCATGCTGCTTCGCGTGAGATAGGGGCCGTAGATGTGCGTCGCCGTCTGCGTCGCGTTCGATGCCCCGTCGGCGTTCGTGAACGTCGTGAGCTGGGTGATGAACGCCGCCTCGCTGCCCGCCGCGTTCGTGCCATCGCCGTTCGCGCCGGGGAACTCACCGTGCTGCTGGTTGTAGAGAGCCACCGCGGCGCGCAGGTTCCGAAGATTCGAATCCAGCGCGGCGAGCTTCGCGTCGTCGGTCGTCGCAACGAACTGCGGAACGACGATCGCCGCCAGGATCGCCAGGATGATCACGACGATCAGAAGTTCGACCAGCGTGAAGCCCTTTCGAACGGCTGCGCTTCGCATCTGCATTCTCCCCATCTTCGAAGCCGCCGCCCGAGACCTCTGCGAGTGGCGTTTCAATCTGAAATGTCCCGTGCTTCCCGAGACTTGGATCGTTTTGTGATTCGGAGCACAGCAGCACTAACTTGATACAGCGAACTACCGAACCGTCGTCGACAGCTTGAAGATCGGCAGGATCAGCGAGCTGACGATGATCCCGACGACGACGCCCATCACCGCGAGCATCATGGGCTCGATCAGCTTCGAGATCACGTTCAGCTTCCGCTTCCATTCGCGTTCGTAGAAGTCGGCCATGCGCCCCATCACGGTCGCCAACTCACCGGATTCCTCGCCCGTCTCGATCATCTGGGCAACCAACGGAGGGACGAAGTCAGCCTCGGTGAATCCGACGGCAACGCCTCGACCCTCCTGAACCGAGCTCTCCAGTCCGAGCACGAAGCTTCGGAACTCGGGGCTCCCGACGACGTCGCGACAGGAGCGCAGGGCTTCGAGCATGGGAACGCCGTTGGCGAGGCCGAGGCTCATGACGTGCATGAACTGGACGAGTCGGTAGAGAACGGCGAGTTCGCGCACGACGGGGAGCCGCGTGAGCGCGCGATCGGCCCAGCGCTTCCCGGCCGGTCGCGTCAGCGCTTGCCATGCGACGACCGAGAGACCCACGCTCGCCACCAGGAACGCCCATGCGTGCTGACGCAGCGCCTCGCTGGCGCCCATCAGCCAGCGCGTCGTCACCGGGAGCTGGTCCCAGATGAGGACGAACATCTCGCCGAACTTCGGGAACACGACGATCAGGACGAAGCCCACGACGGCAACGGAGAACAGGGCCAGGAACGCCGGGTACGAGAACGCCGAGAACAGGGTCGAACGCAGCTCCTGGCGCTTCTCGTCGAGGTCGCGGAGACGCTCGAGCACTTCGGACAGGAAGCCACCGCTCTCACCGGCGGCGACGACGCTCACGAACGAAGGCGGAAAGGACTCGGGGTTTCGCGCGAGCGCCTGGGAGAAGCTCAGCCCGCCCTCGACGCCCTCCTGGAGGTCGCGAATCACGCTCTCCATACCGCCGTGGCCCGCCTGCTCTTCGAGCGCGCGCAAGCTCGCGTGGAGGCCGTTCCCCGTCCCGAGCAGCAGCGCGAGGCGCTCGGTGAAGAAGATGCGATCGCGATCCGTCACGCGCTCGGACGTGAGCTCGATGGATCCGATCTCGCGGAGCCGGTCACCCCAGTCCGTGCTGGAGCGCGCTGCTTGGGCACGTTCGATCGGCACGGCTAGGTGTTCACCACCCGCAGCACCTCCTCGACGGTCGTCTCGCCTTCGATGGCCCGCTGGATGCCGTCGCGCTGGAGCGTGGTGACCTGGTGTTCGTCGCGGTAGGCGTCGAGCTCGGTGCGCGTCGGGTTCTCGAGGATCAGGCGCTGCAGCGCATCGTCGGCGATCAGCACCTCGTGGATCCCGCGGCGGCCTCGGTAGCCCGAGTCATAGCAATGGCTGCAGCCGCGGCCCCGGTACAGGGTCAGCTGTCCCTCGTGGTCGACGCCGTAGGCGTCCAAGGCACCCGCCGGCGCCGCATAGCTCGTCGTGCACTTCGGACAGACGCGGCGCACAAGACGCTGGGCCACCACGCCGATCAGGGCAGACGAGAGCAGGAAGGGCTCGACCCCCATCTCGAGCATCCGGGTGATGGCGCCGAGAGAGTCGTTCGTGTGGAGCGTCGAGATCACCAGGTGACCCGTCAACGCGGCCTGGACCGCGATCTCCGCCGTCTCCTGTTCGCGGATCTCGCCGACCATGATGACGTCGGGGTCCTGTCGCAACACGTGCTTCAGGATCTTCGCGAAGGAGAGGCCGATGTTCTCGCGGACCTGGTTCTGCGAGATCGCATCGATCTGGTACTCGACGGGATCTTCGATGGTGACGATGTTCTTCTCGTCGCTGGCGATGTGGTTGACGCCCGCGTAGAGCGTGGTCGTCTTCCCGCTGCCGGTCGGACCCGTGACCAGGATGAGGCCGTAGCTGCGCGCGAGGAGCGCCACCAGGCCCTCTTCGTTGGTGTTCGAGAAGCCGAGCCGCGAGATCTCGAGGATCGACTCGTTCTTGTCGAGCACCCGCAGCACGATCTTCTCGCCGTAGATCCCGGGCAGGGAGCTGAAGCGCAGATCCACGCTTCGACCGCCGGTGACCACCTGGATGCGACCGTCCTGCGGGAGTCGGCGCTCCGCGATGTCGAGCTTCGCCATCACCTTCAGGCGCGACACCAGGGCGGGGTGGATCTCGATCCCTGGCGACATCACCGGGTAGAGAACGCCGTCGACGCGGAAGCGGATCCGACACTTGCTGCGCGCCGGCTCGATGTGGATGTCGCTCGCACGATCCTTGATCGCGCGCTGGATGATTCCGTTGATCAGGTTGATGACGGGGTTGCCCTCCGCCATCTGGTCGATCAGGTCCTCGTCCTCGGGCTCGTGACTCTCGACGAGCTCGATGTCTCCTTCGAGATCGCCGACGTACTGGGCGAGGTCGTCGACCTCACCATACGCGTCGTCCGTCGCCTTCTCGACGTCCGTCGCCGTGGCCAGCACCGGCTTCACCCGCAGGCCCGTCAGATCCTCGACCGCGTCGGCCGTCGGAATCGACTGGGGGTTCGGGGTGGCGATGAAGAGGTTCTCGCGGACCCGGAAGAGCGGCAGCACCCCGAGCCGTTTCGCAACGGCCACCTCGAGGAGACGGGCCGCCGCCGCGTCGTAGAGTCCCGCGCGCAGACGCACGAGGGGCAGGGCCAGCTGCTCGGAAAGGGCCGAGAGCAGATCCGCTTCGGAGAGCCAGCCTTCTTCGACCATCACCTCGGCCATGCGCCGACCCGTGTTCGCCTGGATCTCGAGTGCCGCCTCGACCTGCGCCTCTTCCACGTGGCCCCGCGCCACCAGGATCTCCCCGATCCGCGCGCCGACCAGGCGTTCTCCGCCGGGTTCGGGCGCATCGCTCCCCGTGGACGCCGAGAGCACCTCGAGCTCACCCGAGAGACCGGTGAGATCCAGCACTTCGCCGATCACCTGGTTCGGGTGGGCGAGGCGCAGGCGGCCACCGATCCGGCTGAGCGTCTCGTGCGCTTCGGCGAGCGCTTCGAGCGCCGCGCTGTTGACGACGGACACTTCCGAGAGATCCACCACGAGCTGCATCTCGCCGCGCGCGATCGATTCCGACAGCTCGCGTTCCAGCGCTGCGATCGCCTCGGGACGATCGAGGGGCCCGGTCGGGAACAGATGCGAGAGCGAACCGATGCGTGAGCGTGTGATCTCACCCATCGGAGAGGTCGAATTCCGACGCCTTGCTCGCCACCACCTGTTCGAAGACCTCGACCAGACGCGGATCCAGCTGGTTGCCCGCCGCCTCCCGGATGACCTTCATCGCGTCCCCGTGCGACGTCGCGGCCCGATACGAGCGCGAGCTGGTCAGCGCGTCGTAGGTATCCGCGATCGAAACCACCCGCGCTTCGACCGGGATCTGCTCGCCCGACAAACCCTTCGGGTAGCCGTTGCCGTCGAAGCGCTCGTGGTGGTGACGCGCCGCGCGGAGCGAAGCTTCTCCGAGATACTCGATGTGCCGCAGGATCTCGTAGCTGCGCTCGGCGTGGGTCTTGATCATCGTGTATTCGTCGTCGTCGAGCTTGCCGGCCTTGCAGATGATCGCGTCCGGGATCCCGATCTTGCCGATGTCGTGGAGCAGGGCTCCCCAAGAAACGCCCTCGACCGTCTCGGCGTGGAGGTCCGCTGCCATGGCCAGGGAGACGGATCCTTTCTGGACGCGCTCCGAGTGGCCGCGTGTGTACGGGTCCTTCGCCTCGATGGCCTCGATGAGAGACGCCGCGATCTGCTCTCCGAAGCGCTGCAGTGAGCCCAGGACTCCCTGGTTCTCGATCATGATGGCCGTCTGGCTTGCGATCGCCGCGCAGAGGTTGCGGTCCCCGTTGGTGAACTCGGGCTGATCGCACTGTCGCATCACGACGAGCATGGCCGCGTCACGCCCAGATCGCGTCGCCGGACACGCGAGCATGCGATACGGCATGTTGGCGAGGAGATACTGCCGACGCGGGTCCTTCTCGTCGTTCAGCACCACGGGTGCGCCACCCTGCACGGCGAAGCGGTACAGATCGCCGCGCATTGCGGTCAGCAGCAGGTCGAGGTTCGGCGTCGCCCGGGTCGGGTGCTTCGCGACGATGGGCGCCTTGCGCTCGGCGATGACCAGCGCGGCCAGGTCGATCTCGAGCCGGGAAACGAGATTCTCGAGCAGGGCTTGTGCGGCTGCGGTTCCCCCGTCGAACGTGCGCGAATGGGAGTCCATCGAGTAGAGGAGGTTCAGCTCCTCGTAGCGGAGGCTCAGTTCCTCGGCGAGCGAATCCGCCTCGAGCCCCAGCTCGAGACGCTCGCTGAGCTCCCGGGCGACGTCCTCCAGAACCCCGTGGATCCGTTCGTTCTCCGTCGCATCGATCGGAGCCGACAAGTGAAGCACGAGCCACCCGAGCGACTGCAGCTCGGCGGGGATCTCGACCGCGACGGCATGATGATCGGCGCAGACCCGGGTCAGGTCGCCCCCGTCGGCGAGATGCTCCCCGAGCTGGCGGAGCGCCGCGAACCCCTCTCGCGAGGATGCCCAGCGGACGTTTCCCGCGGCATCCACATGCGCGACGACGCTGGGGCCACGTGCAATCGCCGCGAGGATGCGCGCCGGGCGCTCGAAGAGCTTCGCAGGGATCTTCGTCATGTCGTCGGCGCCGCCTGGGTTTCGAGGCGGGCGGCGATCCGCGCGAGCAGATGGCGCAGGCTCACCGGCTTCTCGAGCCGCTCGACGTTCTCGATCTCGTCGAGCCTCGCATCCGAGCGGCCCGTCACCACGAAGATCATGAGTGGATGGGGCGGCGGATCATCGGCCAAGGTCCAGCAGAGCTGGTCTCCGCTCATCTGAGGCATCTCGATGTCCGTGACCAGGACGTCGAACGGGCGCGCGCGCAGCGCCTCGAGCGCCGCGACGCCGTTCGAGGCCTCCTCCACGACGTAGCCCGCCCGCTCGAGCGACAAGCGAACGACCCGGCGGATCGGCGCTTCGTCGTCGGCGACCAGCACGCGGCGCACGGTTTCGCTCATGCTTCGGTGCGCTTCCGGAGGGAGATGGTGAACTCGGAGCCCTCTCCCGGTCGCGACTGCACCGAGATGCGCCCGCCGTGGAGTTCGACGATCCGCTCGGTCAGGGCCAGCCCCAGTCCGTGCCCGCCCCGCTTCTGGACCTCGGGATCACTCGACCGGAAGAACTTCTCGAAGACGTGCTCGAGCTCCTCTTCCGCAATCCCGATCCCTCCGTCGCGCACCCGGATCTCGTAGCGCGTTCCGACATCCTCACCGTGGACGGCGACTTCGCCGCCGTCCCGGTTGTACTTGATCGCGTTGGTCAGGAGGTTGTTGACGGCGACGCGGAGCAGATCCTTGTCCACGAAGAGCACGCCGCCGTCCGCGGGGGCGTGCACCGTGAACGAGATCGATCGCTTCGCCGCGCTGCGGGACACGGCCTCGACGCAGTCGGCGAGGAAGTCAGGAACCCGGAGGCGTTGGCGATCGACCGCGAGGGTCCCGGCTTCGATCTGCGAGATGCTGAGCAGCGACCGAACCAGCGAGTCCAGCCGTTCGACCTCGTCGCGAATGACGTTCGAGGCTTCGATGCGGAACTCCTCCGAGGCCGCCTCGGCGTCCAGGAGCGACTCGCCGTACATCGACATGACGTGCAGGGGAGACTTCAGCTCGTGCGCCACGTGGGCGACGAACTCTCCCTGGGTCCGCTGGGAAGCCCGCGACTCACTGACGTCGCGAAACGTCACCAGCGTGCCGACCCCGGCCGCGGATCCGTCGGCGCCGCCGATCAGATGCCGTTCGATCTCGAAGCGACGCGGGCCCAGCGACGTCTCGAACTCGAACTCCCCCCGCTCCGGGCTGTGGGCCCCTCCCGAGCGCACCGCGCGCGTCAAGAAGCCGAGCAGCTCCGCGTGGGAACACCAGTCGGCCGCGGGACGACCCACGAAGTCTTCGGCGTCCAGGCCGATCGCAGGGCCGAGCTGCGGCGTCGCGAAGATCGGCGTGCCCGTCGGGTCGAGTACGAGGGTCGGATCCGGCAGGGCTCCGAGCACCGCCTCGATACGCGACTGCTGGTAGGCCACCACCTTCGAGGACGCCAGGATGCCCGTGCGCTCCTCCTCCAACTCGCGGACCCGCGCCCGCGCGAGCTCCATGAACTCGTTGAAGCCCCGGATGAACTGACCGACTTCGCCCTGTGCCTGGAGCTCGACCGTATCGAAGCGGCGTGCCTCGACGAGCCCCCGCATCTCCTCAGTGACGGCGGCGATCGGGCGCAGGCCGCGGCGAAACGCCAGGTACGAGAGGGGCGCGAGCAGGAAGACCGGCAGCGCGAACGCGGCCAGCTCGGAAGCCTCGGAGAGGAGCATCCCCGCGCCGGGCTCGAAGAAGGCCACCCGAAGCTCGGCCACGCGTTCGCCCCGGTCGATCACCGGCGCGAAGAACTCGCGGACGACGCCGCGTCCGACCGCGGGTGTGACGAGTCGCTCGCCGATCCAGGCCGCCACTTCCGTCTGGGCAGGCGCCACCGCCGGCGCAACGCCGGGGGCCGCGACCTGGTCGAGGGGGCTGCCGTCCAGTCGGGCGAGGAGCACGTAGGCGAAGTCCGGGTTCGTTTGGCTGTTGCGCACCAGCTCCAGGGGCCCGCTGGCGCCCCCCGAGCCCGTCAGGCTGTCGTAGGGCAGCTGTGACAGCAGCCGCGCCAGGCTGACCCCCTGCGCGCGGTTGCGCTCGGAGCGGGCTTCGAGTTCCGAGTGGAAGTGGAGCGCACAAATGACCAGCGCGACCGCGAGGGGAGCGAGCACCAGGGCCAGCCCCACACTCCCAGCGACCGCGGCTCGCGGTGACTCCGTACCTGCTTCGGACGCCAACGTTCGACTCTCCCGGATCCCGCGACTCGTGCACGCAACTGACCGAAGCGAACGCACTTTCGCGGCCCCCTCTTCGTCGGTGACCGCGCCTCTTCACTTGATCAGCTGACTCATATCCGTGTCAGTCGAATCGCTGACTCATCGGCCCCCGCAACCCTCCAGAACGATGCGCACGTCATCGATCATGAGTTCGTCCTGACCTCCGAGTGTGGGCGAGCTCAGAAAGCGGATCCGGGTTTCACTCGACAAGTACGGGGTGAGATCGACCTTGTGGCCGGTATACGAAGAATCGGTGCCCGGCCCCTGAAAGCGCATCAACTCGGTCCAGCTCGCACCGCCATCGTCGGAAGCGTCCAGGGTCACGTAGTCGCTGGTGCCGTCGAGGCCGTCGCGGCGGGTCGAGAAGCCCAACGTGGCCGACGTCCCGGCCGACAGATCTGCCTCGCGCTGGACGCCCTCGCCACCGCCATCGTTGTCGCGCACGCGGAGGTGGTAGAAGCTGTCGTCGTTCCGGACGCGGATGTCGCCGCTCGAAGCGCCGTTGCTCTCGTTGATCTCCAGCCAGTCCGTCGCCCATAAAAGCGTCCCGTCGTCGCCGGAGAAGGACACCGCGTTGAACTCGTCCAGGAACTCACCGCAATCGCCGGACCCGCCGCCTCCTCCGCCGGGTGCACCGCCCGCAGCGAGCGCGGCGACCTCGTCGTCGGGCAGGGCGACGCCGTAGAGCCGCACGTCGTCGAGGGCGCCACCGAGGTACTTCGAGGACTCCCAGTTCGCTCCTAGCTGGAGATCTACAGTGTTCGGCGTGAGCGAGCCGAACCCCACTTCCTGAAGGACCCGGACGCCGTCGAGATACATCCGGACGTCGCCGGTCCCTTCGTCGAAGCTCGCTGCAACATGCACCCATTCGCCGACCGCGACCGTACCGACCGGTGAGTGGAAGGACCCGCCGGCACCGAACCAGAGGGCGCCGCTCTGGACGGCCAGCCAGTAGCTCCCGTTGCTGCCGTTCGGCTCCTTGCTGAGGATGCGATGCGTTGCGGTTGCGGAATCGATCCAGACCCACGCGGCGATGGTCACCGCGCTCAGGTTGAAGGCGTCGTCGTGAGGCACGACCACGCGATCGTCCAGGCCGTCGAAGCCGAGGGAGCCATCGACCGCGCCTGTGGCGGACCAGCTCGGGCCTCCGTCGAGCTTGCCGTCATGCCCTCCGGCGGAGTCGACCGCGCGCCCCCCGCTGCCGTCGTCCAACATCCAGTGGGCGATCGGCGTCGACCCGGCCGGGACCGGCGGCCCGGGATCGCCCCGCACGTGCACAGCCGAGATGCGCTCCCCGCTGTCTTCGAAGGCGCTGTCGCCGGCGAAGTAGAGCGTCGCGACGTCCAGGACGGGATCGTATTTGACCGCGTCCGAGCGCCCGAAGGAGAGCCCGCCGAGCGTCTCGTCGTCGTCGACCGCGAGCAGGTAACTGCCGTCTTCCAGGGCATGCAAGCCGCGGACGTCCTCGTCGAGGCCGATCGCATCGCCCTCCAACAGGAGCGTGGCGATTCGACTCACCGGGTCGTACTGCACCAGATCGTTGTCTTCGAAGGAGAGCCCGCCCAGGGTCGCGTCGCCGCCGGTCGAGAGGATCAGCCAACCGTTCGAGAGGACGTGGACCGCGTCGATGTCTTCGTTGCCCGTGAAGTGGTCGTCGCCTTCGAAGAAGAGGGTGGCCACTCCCGAACCGGGGTCGTAGGCGACGAGGTCGTGGGGCTCGATGTCGATGCCCTCGACCTCGCTGTCGTCCTCCGCAGAGAGCACGAGACGCCCGTCTTCGAGTACGTGAAACGCATTCACGGACTCATCGAGATCCACGTCGTCACCCTCGAAGAAGAGCGATGTGCCGTTCACGGGGTCCGACTCCACGACATCCCGGTCACGGAAAGCGACGCCCGACAGCTCGGCGGACCCGTCGGTCGAGAGCAGCAGGGGGTTTCCGATGGGTGTGCCGCTGCATACCGATCCACACTCGCAGGCGAAGCCGACGAGCAGCTCCGGGATCACCCCATTGTTCTCGTCGCTGCTGTCGAACTCGTTGTCGCCGGTGCCGGTGTCGTCCGGGGACTGCAGGAGCATCCCGTAGTTCGGTTGCCCTTCTTCGAGCCACTCGCGCACCAGCGGGGTCACGTCGACCGCCTTCGGTCCGGTTCCGTCGAACACGAAGGAGGCCGAGGGTGTGGCGTCGAAGGTGCCCCCTTCGTTGGCCCACGGTGTCGATCCGTCGCGGGTCTGCCAGGTCGCGCCGGCTTCCGTCCAGCTCTCGCGCAGACGGTGGACGGTGACGGTGTCCGTCGAGGAATGCTTCGACGCCTCGAGGCGCAACACCGCCGAGACCACGTGGATCGGGTCGGGCAAGCCCGTGAAATCGAACTCGATGAGGATTCGATCCTTCCGGTCGGGCTGGGCGTTGATGCGTAGCGCCTTGTCGGTCTCCTTGTTGTGGTCGAGGTGACCGTTCTGGCCCTCGATGAAGGTGTCCTTGCCGTCGCTGGGCGCCAGCGTCACGGCCACGGCGGCGTCCAGGTCGAAGATGGGTTGCCCGCTCCGCTCCACCACGGAGCGCGCCGCCGAGGCCAGCTGGCCCGTCGCCACCAGGCGCACGGGGGAACCGGAGGCGGGGTCGAAGGTCACCTCGTAGCTATGGGAACCGAAGGCCGTGGGGCCCAGCGCGTAGTTCGCGCACGCGCTCCGGTTCGCGAGCCAGCGCGCATGGGCCAGGCCGGCCTCGGCCACCAGCCCGGCGGCCTCGGTTTCGGAGGCGCGGGCACTCGCATCCGCACCGACCGCCCCCTCCGTGGCCACCAGGAACGACACCGCGCCGAGCACCGTGATTAGCAGCGCGACCGGCCACAGCAGATAGCCGACACGCCGCCGGGAGTGGGCTCCACGCGCGCGCGCGCTCATCCATCCGCCCCGGCGACGCGCACCCTTCGCTGCACGGTCACCGTCGTCGGGTCGCTGCCGAGCTCCAGCAGCACGTCGACGACCGTGGCCCGCAGGCCGTCGCGGGGCAGCCGCTCCACGCGGAATCGAACCACCGGGCTCGCGATCGTGCGCTCGGTGTAGTCCGTGCCATCGGTGGGGTCGAGATCCGGGTGCCGCTCGATCAGATCCTGACCGCTCACGAAGTACGCGACGACGTCGTACCAGTCTTCGTCGCTCGTGCCGTCCTCGTCGTCGTCGGCCACGTCGCCTTCGTCGACGCTGCCATCCCCGTCGTCGTCGACCCCCGCGACGCCGGGCGCGCCGTCTCCGTTCATGTCGGCAGGCGGGTCCTCGTCGATGCTGCCGTCTCCGTCGTCGTCGAGGCCGTTGATCGGATCCTCGTCGCGAACGAACCCGGTCTCGTCGTCGTCCCGGCTCCCCGCGAACGAGACGTCGGTGATCCCACTGTTGTCGTCGTCGATCCCGCGGACGCCAGGGCGTGCGTCATTGGTACTGTCGCCGGGCAGGTCCTCGTCCACGAGGCCATCGCCGTCGTTGTCCGCGTCGGCGATCCCGTCCTGATCGAGGTCCAGACTCGGATCGAGGCTGACGGCGAGCAGACCGGGCTCGATGATCGACTCGCTGTTCCCGGTGGAGGGATCCTCGTCGAGGGGCACGAGCAGCACCTGCGACCCCCGGATCGCGCGGGCGATGCGGTCCATCGCGAACTCGGCCTGGGCCGCCAGGTCGTTGCGGACGCGCGTGTCCTCGGACGCCGCCAGCGTGGTCTGGACGACGCCGATCAGGCCGCCGACGAGCACGGCGGCGATCGCCACCGCGGCGAGGAGCTCCACGAGCGTGAAACCATGGGCACCGCGCCGCTGGCCGCTGCCCGTCATCGTCGCGTCAGCGTGGTGAGAACGTGCACGCTGTTCTCGATCGCCACCGAGACCCAGACGAGATCCTCGTCGACGTCGGTAAACGGATCACCGTCGCCATCCGCATCGTCGCCGTCGTATCGGGACAGGAAGACCAGCCGGCGCTGGGGCGTGCCCGGTGCGTCCGAGTAGCTGCTCGCCGTCGATGGATCGCCCACCGCGAGCGCCTCGGCGTCGAGGTCGGCGAACGGCTGGGCGAGCACCTCTTCCATGCGGGAGGCCGCGCGAAGCCGGCCCTCGAGGCTGTCGTGTCGAACCGCCGACCCGCGCATCCCGACGGAGAGCCCCTCGAGCATCGGAACCAACGCGATCGCCACGAGCACGGTCGCGATCAGGACTTCGACATAGCCGAGACCCGACTCGCGACGCCTCCGCTCGGCGATCCGTGAGGCCCCCGTCTTCCTTCCTCGATTCACGGCAGCGACACCCGTCCGGTCACGCCATCGATCGCGATCCGCCGGGTGTGGCCCGCCAGGGTCAGATCGATCGTCGCGGTCTGGAGCAGCACCGACCAGGGATCACCGCACCGAGGCGCCCCGCGACCCTCGAAGCCGAGCCGCAGGGGTGCGGTGCAACTCGCGGTCCAGGTGGGGGTCGCGACGATGCCGATGTCGCGCATCGACGCGTCGGCTTCCAGAGCCACGTCGTAGAGCCGCCCCGAGAGCGGATCGACGACGTCGAAGATGGGAGTGGGCGGGTTCGTGGCGGCGTCGCCACGGAAGACGCGCAGGCGGCGCTGGACGGTGTCGACCTCGACACCGAAGGGCGCGTCGGTGCGCAGCGACTCGTCTCGCGCGAAGCGGATCGCGCGGGCAAAGGACTCGGTGGCGCGCTCCAGCGCGAAGGGGGCGGTGGGCGCAGCAGCCGGGAGCGCCACCCAAGCGGCGACGCCGAGTATCAGTACGACGGTCACGATCTCGACGAGCGTGAAGCCCTGGTTTCCCCGCCTCGCGCACTCCGAGGCACCCCGTGCTGTCCCGCTCGTCATCCCCCGTGGTTCGTCGCGCCGCGTGCGCGACTCGATCCCGCGAACTACCGAGGCGCTCCCTGCGTGAAAGCGCGGCAGGGTGAGGCAAGGGTGGGGGTCCCGTCGATCTCGCCTACCCTCTTCGCGTGGCGAACACGGATCGTCGCGGCTTCTTCCGCTTCTCGGCAGGCGTGCTCGCGGCCCTGGGTGTCCGCCCGGCCCACGCCGAAGAGACCGAGACTGCCCTCGCGATCCACCGGGCCACGCGCAACACCGAGCTCGGCGCGATCGGCGCGCGCATCCGCCGCTGGCGCGGCCCGCTGCAGGCCTGGAAGCCCTACCCGGGAAAGCCGCGCGTCGCCCTGCCCGTTCCCGAGGCCACCGGCGGTCGTGGCCTCGAAGCCCTGGTCGCCGCCTTCACCCCGGACGCGGGCTTTGCACCCACGACCGTCTCCCTCGGCGCGGTTTCCCAGCTGCTCTTCCTGGCGAACGGCGTCACCCAACCCGGGCCCGCGCCGCTGCGGGCCGCCCCGTCGGCGGGTGCGCTCTACGCGGGTGAGCTGTACCTCGTCGCAGAGCGGGTGCGCGGACTCGAGGCGGGCGTCTACTCCTATGCACCGCTCTCGGGCGAACTGGTGCGCCTGCGTTCCGGGAAGTTCCTCGGCGAGGTGGCCGGAGCGGTCGAGGTCCCGGGCGATCGATCGGAAGCGGCGCTGGCCGTCGCGATCACGAACGTCTTCGCGCGCTACCAGGTCCGGTATGCGAACCGCGGCTATCGCTACGCGTTGATCGATGCGGGTCACATCGGCGAGAACCTGCGGCTCGCCGCCGCAGAACTGGGCCTCCACGAGACCGGCCCGCTGCGTTTCGAGGACGATCACCTGAACGCGCTGCTCGGAATCGACGGACGCAAGGAGGCGGTCTGCGACCTCCACTTCGTCGGTGCCCCGGGCGCGGGCGGAAGCGCTCGGCCCGCGCCGCGGCCGCTCGTCGAGCATCAGTGGAGCACCGAACGTCCCGAAGGGGGCGCGTCGGGCGCAACGGCCCCCGAGCGCTACCACACGGCGACGAAGCTGGTGCCCCGCGGCGGTGCGAGCGGCGGGGCCGCCCCTGCCTCGGGCGCTTCCGCAACAAGACCGGCGAACGCGCGCCGGGGTCCGCGCGCGCCCCTGACCCTGCGCGCCGCGATCCGGGCACGGCGCTCGGCGAGTGCGTTCGACGCGGCACCGGTGCCGCGCGAGAAGCTCGTGCGACTGCTCTCGATCGCCCAGGACAACCCGAGCCTCCAGCGCTGCATCGGGCTGGACCTCTACGTGGTCGCACACCGGGTCGAACACACGCCGCCGGGCCTGTACCGCTACGCACCGGGTACCCAGGCGCTCGAACCCCACCGCCGCGAAGCGCTCTCCGAACCCCTCGTCGAAGCCACCCTCGGCCAGGAGCGATCGGGGCAGGCGGGGCTCGCCGTGGTGGGGGTCGCCCGGCTGGGCGAGGCCGTCGCGCGGGAAGGCGAGCGCAGCTATCGCCACCTCCTGCTCGAGGCCGGCGCGACCGCCCAGCGCGTCTACCTGGCGGCCGAAGCGCTGGGCCTCGCCGCTCGCAACCTCGCCGCCTTCTACGACGACGCCCTCGACGCCTTGCTCGGCCTCGACGGCACCCGCGAGGTCGCGGTGCACCTGACGGCGGTGGGACTGGGACGCTGAAATCACGTCGTCGGGGGCTTTGTTAGAGTGGCGCAGCCATGAACCAGACCCCCTACACGCTGATCACCGCGGATACCCACGCCGGCGGAAGCCACGCCCAGTACCGCGAATACCTCGACCCGAAGTACCGCGAAGCCTTCGACGAATGGCGCGGTGGCTACAAGAACCCGGCCCAGCAGCACTACGGCGTGAAGAAGATGCGCAACTGGGACCTCGACATCCGCAACGGCGACCAGAACAGCCAGGGTGTCGTGGGGGAAGTGGTCTTCCCGAACACGGTGCCGCCCTTCTACAAGAAGAGCATCGTGACCACCCAGCCGCCGAAGCCCGCCGAGTACGAGCAGTGCCTGGCTGGGATTCGCGCCCACAACCGCTGGCTCGTCGACTTCTGCAACGAAGATCCGGATCGCCGGGCGGGCATCGGCCTGATCCTGCCCAACGATCTCGACGAAGCGGTGAAGGACATCGAGTTCATCGCCAAGTCGGGTCTGCGCGGCGGCGTCCTGCTGCCGCTGATCCCCGAGGACTGTCACTGGCTGAAGCCGCTCTACCACCGTGACTGGGACAAGGTGTTCGCTGCGATCCAGGACTGCGACCTCGTCATGAACCAGCACTCGGGGCAGGGCTCCCCCGACTACGGCAAGGGCATGGTGGCCGAGGCGATCTGGATCTCGGAGGTCCAGTTCTTCTGTCGGCGCGGCTTCGCGCACCTCATCATGAGCGGCGTCTACGAGCGCTTCCCCAAGCTTCGCTACATCCTCACCGAGAGCGGCTGCTCCTGGGCGCCGGCGATGCTCGCCCAGCTCGATCGCGTTCACGGCGGCATGCAGGCGGGCATGATGGGCGAAATGCACTACGGCGACGGCGAATGGGGCCTGAAGCAGAAGCCGAGCGAGTACGCGCGCCAGCACTGCTGGTACGGCGCGAGCTTCCCCAGCAAGTTCGAGCTCCAGGGCATGCAGGAGGTCGGCGCCGAGCGGGTGCTCTGGGGCAACGACTATCCGCACTACGAAGGGACCTTCCCCTACAACCTCGAATCCCTGCGGCTCACCTTCGCCGACATCTCCGAGGAGCACCGGCGCATGCTCTTCGCCGAGAACGCGGCGGCGCTCTACGACTTCGACCTCGACAAGCTGAAGCCGCTGGCCGAGAAGCACGGCCCGACACCTGCGCAGATCGATGAGCCCTTGCCGCTCGGCGACATCCCGCGCGACTCGAACTGCTACCTCTTCCAGACCGCGCTGCGCGAAGCGCGAGAGCAGTCCGCGGCCAAGGCGTGACGCGTGCGCGAGCCGGGTGTGCGCGCCGCGTCCCGCGCCTGCGGCGGCGACGCGGCTGGCTCCTCGCGGCGCTCGGCGGCGTCGGGCTCGCCTGCGCGAGCCCGGTGACGGTCCAGAGCACGACGCCCGACCCACCGATCGAGATCGACGGCGCCTACGACGACTGGCAGGGTCGCTTCACCCGCATCCAGGGAAAGCGCAGCGCCGGGATCGGTGTCGCCCACGATGACGACCAGGTCGTCTTGGCACTGGTCACGCGCGACTTGATCCTCTCGGCCATGCTGCAGCGCGGCGGATTCACGCTGTGGTTCGACCCGGAAGGGGGCGACGAACCCGCGCTGGGCTTGCGCATCGCGCCGCACGAGGTGCCGCTCGAGGAAGCCGTCACGCCCAGCCTCGAGATCGTCTTCGACGGCTCGGAGTACGGCCACCAGCTCGCCGAGATCGCCCCCGACGGGCCGGTCGCCTTGCGCGCGGCGAAGCACAGTGACGTCCTCGCCTACGAGTTTCGGGTCGCGCGCGGCACGGCGCTCGTCCCCGGCGGACGGCGTAGCAACCGCTTCCGCTTCGACCCGGGCCCGCTGCTCGGCCTGGGTCTCGACGTCAACCCGCCCCAGGCGCTGCCTCCGAGCGCGGGCGGCGGGCCGTTCGGGGGTCAGGGACGCGGTGCGGCCCCCGAAGCCGTGCGTCTCTGGCTACGCGTCGACCTCGCGCCGGGAGCTGCGCGGTAAGGTCGAACCGGGTGCGACTCGGCACCGGCCTCAGAACGACCGACCGAGCTGCGCCACGACCTGCGCGAACTCCCCCCAGCGAACCGGCTTCGAGAGGAACGACGCACAACCCAGGGCGTAGCAGGCTTCAACGTCCACGTCCGCCTGGGAGGTGGTGAGCACGACGATCGGGACGCCGGTGAACCCGAGTGCCTGCATCGCTTCGAGGAGCTCGATCCCGTTCATCCGCGGCATGTTCAGGTCGAGGAGGATCAGGTCCGGCCCGGCTACTTCGCTCGCGTTGGCGTAGTCGCCCCGGCGTCGCAGATAGTCGAGCGCTTCTTCGCCACCCTCGACCTCCTCGAGGTGCGCGCGAAGACCGCCGCCGACGAGCGCGCGCCGCGTCAGCTCGCGATCGGCAGCGTCGTCGTCGACGAGCAGCACCGTCGCCGGGCGCGCACTCACGCCTCCCCCTCGTCGAGGGATTCGCGCACCGCGGGGATCACGAAGGCGAAGGTCGCCCCTCCTCCCAGCGTCGTCTCCACCCAGATCCGACCGTGGTGCACCTCGACGACGCGCTTGCAGATGGCGAGGCCGATGCCGGTCCCGGAGTAGCTGGACTTCGAGTGGAGCCGCTCGAACATGCCGAACACGCGGTCGAAGTACTTCTGCTCGATCCCGATCCCGCGATCGCGGACCCGAATCGTGACTTCTTCCGCCGTCGAGCGCGCCTCGATCCGGATGTCGGGGGGCTGCTCCCCGCTGAACTTGATCGCGTTCGAAAGCAGGTTCTGGAAGAGCTGCTGCAGATAGCGGCGGTGTCCGGGCACGCTGGGCAGCGGCTCGACCACCTCGATGCGGGCGCCGGATTCGTTCGCCCGCTGCGCCAGGTCTTCGAGCACGACCGACACGGTCTCGGAGAGGTTCACCATCGTCGGCTCGGACTTCGTGCGTCCGATCTGGGAGAAGTCGAGCAAGTCCCGAATGAGCTCTCCCATGCGCACCGCCCCATCCCGGACGATGCCGAGGATCCGCACCCCTTCGTCACTCAGCTCGGCGGCGTGCTCCTCACAGAGGATCTCGGAGAACGCGGAGATCTTTCGCAGCGGCTCCTGCAGATCGTGCGATGCGACATACGCGAAGCGCTCGAGCTCCTGGTTCCGCGCCGCGAGTTCGGCCGTCCGACGCTCGACCCTTCGCTCCAGGTTGCGGTTGGCGCCGTCCAGCCAACGCTGCGACTCGGCGAGTCGTGCGAGGAGTGCAGAGAAAGTGCGGACCAAAGCGTCCGTCTCCCGGAATGGCTGCCGGCGCAGGCGCAGGGGCGTGGGCTTTGCCGGATCGATTCGGGAGATCGCCGCCACCAGCTGCCGGATCGGAGTCGCGAGGAAGCTCCGCAGGCTCGCGTGCAGCAGACCGAGACTCCCCAAGAACATCGCCAGGAAGGTGACGAGGATGGTCGTCTCGAAGCCCGACAGGGCTGCATCGAGCCGCGAGAGGTCGGGCCCGTAGTGGAGGGAGAGGGGACTGTCCGAGAACGAGACCGCGCTGTCGACCTGCGCCGCGCCGCTTCGGAACAACACCGCGTCCCCGAGCCGGAGCTCCAGGCCACCCGAGCGAATCGAGGGCAGCTGATCCGTCAGGGCTCCAATCGGCACCGTCGCGATGATCACGCCTTCCGGAAATCCCGTCCGACCGATCGGGGCACCGACCGAGAGCCACGCGGCCGCTCCGGTTCGGTGCGCAAGAACGAAGCTGGCCCGAAGGCCGTCGAGGATCTCCGCGACGACTCCGGAGTGAGGGAAGACAACGGCCGGCTCCCCCAGCCGCTGGTAGAGTTCGCCGCCCTCGAAGTCGAGCACCGTGAATTGAACGGGGCGGCCGTCCCAGTTCGTGTGGTCCAGGTAGCGCCGCATCTCACGGATGCGGAAGCCGGGCTGCATGACGCCCTGGATCAGCTCGGGAACGGTACCGAGATCCTTCACCCGCGAGACGATCCGCGACTCCCAGTGTCGAACCGATTCCTCGAGTTGCGCGAGGCCCTCCTGGGCCTGGTGCTGACGCTCGGACGCCGCGAACTCCCGCAGCTCCGTGTGCGCGAAGAACAGGGCCGAGCCGAAGCTGCCCGCGAAGATCGCGATGGTCGCCACCACGATCAGGCTGACGAGCGAGGGTTTCATGGATGCGGCTGCGCCGGCACGTTCGACAGCAGCTCGATCGATCCGTCCCTCGCGAAGGAACCCATGCGCAGGTCGTCGAGACCCAGGGCTTCGTGCGCATCCGGGTCCCCGTCGACCCGCGGGCGGAAGGGGTTCTGGTAGGCCTTGATCAGGCCGGGAACCGGACCCGCGACCTGCTCCAGCGCGTCACGGAGCAGGCGTCGGTCTCTCTCGATCTCGCCCGTCCAGGGGAGATCGCGTGTGGCCGCGACCAGGATCTGCATGAGATCGAAGGCGTGAATGAAGCCAGTCGCCGCGGGCATCCGACGCGGGTCGGGCTCGAGCTCGGGGTACAGCCGTCGCGCAACGCCCAGCACCTCGCGGACACGCGGGGAGCTCTCCGACAGGAACGAGAAGCAGGTCTGGATGACCTTGAGGTCGAGCTCCGCGATCCGGTCCGGCCCCAGATCTGCCACGAACGTTCCGCCGGTGATTCCCCAGTGACTTCGGATCGGAAGTCGTTCTTCCGGGGGCGACTGCAAGATCGCACGCGCGAAGCTCGTCCCTTCTTCTGCGTTCGCGACGAGGAAGATGACGTCGGCGCCGGAGTCGGTCGCATCCTCGATCAGTTCGGAGGCCGTCAGGACGCCCGTCCCCCAGCCGAAGCGGTGCACGCCCGCGACCTCGCCGCCCGCCTGCTTCACGGCGAGGCTCATCGTTCGCAGGTTGGAATCGCCCCAGCCCGTGTTCTCGAGGATCAGGAAGGGACGGCGAAAGCCCTCGAGCCGGATGGCCGAACGCGCGATCGCGTGGCCCGCTTTCGTGTCGTCGACCGAGAGGCGGAAGATCCAACCGGGGGGCGCGCCCCGGGTGATCGGGCCCGCCGCGGCCCAAGGGACCAGCACTGGGATCGCGCGTTCGTGGATCCGATCCCGCAGCGCGAGCAGCGGCGGCGAGTGCATCCCGCCGAAGACGATGAGACCCTGGGGATCGGCGTGGAACTCTTCGAGATGACGCAAGCTTCGCGCCGTGTTCGCGCGGTGATCCCGCACCACCAGCTCGACGGGTCGGCCGCCCAGCTTCCCGTCTTCGAGGGCGAGCGCGGTGCGGATGCCGCGCTCGATGGCGCGTCCCGCCTCCTTCGAGCCCCCGGTCTGGGAGGCATCGAGGTAGATCCGGACCGGCGTTTCGAGGGATTCCGCGCCGCTCGGCGGGGCGGCAAGCACGAATCCCAGCGTCGCGAGCAGGAGCAGCTGGCCAGCCCGAGGACGACCGCGAGGTCGGCCAGAACCCTCCCTCTGCGTACACCGGATCGACGGGAAACGGGGATCCATAGAGGGCCCATCGGCCCGGGCACACCGGCTGACGATCGAGTCTATTGCGGCCCGCGGATCGGGCGAAGGACCTAGCCGCGGATCTGCCGGCCCCGGGGCGCTCGCCCGGATCGGCAACGGCTCGCCCTGACCGACTCATGGCTTGCCCGGAGAATTATCCAATTGTATAATTCTCGGACCGTCGCTCGTGACACTTGCAGGGAGCACCCATGATCCGAGTCCAGGACATCGCCTACGTGCGCTTCGGCGCCCCCGACCTCGACGCGATGGAGCGCTTCGCGGCGGAGTTCGGCCTGGTGTTGGCCGCCCGCCAGGGCGGCTCCCTCTACCACCGCGGCACTGACCCGTCCCCCTACATCCACGTCACGGAAGAAGGCGAGCCCGGCTACCGCGGTGTGGCCTTCGAGGCGGCCTCGGCGGCCGACCTCGAGGCTGCGTCGAAGCTGGACGGCGCCTCGGGTGTGGAGAAGCTCGACGCGCCCGGCGGTGGTCACGTGGTGCGTTTCCGTGATCCGGACGGGCATGGCGTCGAGGTGGTCCACGGCCGTGAACTCCTGCCCGCGCTCCCCGTCCCGACCGGGTCGGGCATCAACCGGGGCAGCCACCGCGAGCGCTTCGGCACCCTGCACCGACCGCCGTCGGGGCCGTCTTCGGTGAAGCGCCTCGGCCACGTCGGCATTCGGGGCTCGGACTTCCGCACCAGCGCCGACTGGTACGCCTCGCGCTTCGGCTTCATCCCGTCGGACGAAGTGGCCCTCGGTGAAGACGCGATCATCGCCGCGTTCCTCCGCTGCGATCGCGGCGACACGTTCACCGATCACCACACGCTGGTCTGCATCGGCGCTCCCGAACCGGGCCTCGACCACGCGGCCTTCGAGGTCGAAGACCTCGACACCCTGATGATGGGCCACGAACACCTCGTGCAACACGAGCGCGACCACCACGCGGGCATCGGTCGTCACATTCTCGGGAGTCAGATCTTCGACTACTGGAAGGACCCGTGGGGCCATGTCGTCGAGCACTTTGCCGACGGCGACCTGCTCAACGCCAGCCATCCAACGGAGCGTCACGGCCCGGACGTCGCGCTCGGAACGCTCTGGGGCCGCTTCGGCCCCTGAGCGCTGAACGCTGGTACGATGGGGACCGGCCGAGGGAGTGCAATGCACGATGTCGTGATCGTCGGGTACGGGCCCGTGGGGGCCGTCATGGCGCTCCAGCTCGCGCACGCGGGGCTTCGCGTGCTGATTCTCGAGCGCGGAACCGAACCGCTCGACCTGCCGCGTGCCGTCGGCCTCGACGGTGAAACCGCGCGCATGTTCCAGCGCCTCGGCATCGGCGACGAGATGGCGAAGCTCTATCAGCCGCCCCGCGAAGGCGACGCGGTCTGGTTCACCAACTCCAAGCACGAGCCGCTGTTCGGCATGGAGATGCCGCTCCACGGCGCCAATGGCTGGCGCGACATGGTGTTCTTCGACCAGCCTGAGCTCGAAGCGGCGCTGCGCCAGGTGGTCGCGGCGGAACCGCGGATCGAGGTGCGGCTCGGCCGCAAAGTCACGGAGCTCGGTCAGGACGCCGATCGCGTGCAACTGACGAGCACCGCCGTCGACGGCGACGACCCCCAGACGCACGAGGGCGCCTGGGCCATCGGCTGTGACGGAGCGTCGAGCTTCGTCCGCGAGACCCTCGGCATCGAGTGGGAGAGTCTCGGTTACGACCAGGACTGGCTCGTGATCGACGTGATCCAGAAGCCCGGCGCGGGCCTGCCCGGCGTGACCATGCAGGTCTGCGACCCGGCGCGGCTCGCCACCTACGTGTGCGTGAAGGATCCGAATCGACGCTGGGAGTTCCAGGTCCTGCCCGGTGAAACCCGCGAAGAGATGCTGCGGCCGGAGAAGATCCGCGAGCTCCTCGATCCCTGGACGTCGGCCGAGTACTACGACCTGCGGCGCGCGGCGGTGTATCAGTTCCACGCCGCCAACGCCGCGGCCTGGCGCGCGGGCCGCGTCTTTCTCGCGGGAGATGCCGCACACCAGACACCCCCCTTCCTCGGGCAGGGTCTCAATGCGGGCTTCCGCGACGCCGTGAACCTCGGCTGGAAGATCCCGCTGGTCCACGCGGGCCTGTGCGAAGCCTCGCTCCTCGACTCCTATGCCGAGGAACGCGACGCGCATGCCCGCGATCTCGTCGATTGGGCCGTGGCCATCGGCAAGCTGATGGAGACGTTGGCGGCGCGCGAGGCCGGCCTGCCCGATCCCTACCAGGTCGACCAGAGCTCGGGCTACGGACAAGGACGCACGGCACCGCCCTTGCGCGGCGGCGTTCTGATGGCGGCAAACGACGACACCAGCGCTGTGGGCGTTCAACTCCGCCAGCCCTCGGTCCGCGAGAAGGGCGGCCGCGCGGAACGCCTCGATGCCTTCCTGGGCGATGGCTTCGCGATCGTCGGCCAGCGCGCGGACGACATCGCGCTCGGGGCAGAAGCCGCGGCGGTCTGGGAGCGGCTCGGCGGGACGATCCTCGCGCTCGAGGACTTCGAGCTGACCGAAGGCGAGTGGGACTACGCCCTCGACCAGCACCCGGCCCTCCTCGTCCGACCCGATCGCTTCCTCTTCGGCGGCGTCGATGCGGACACGTCCCTCGACGACCTCGTCTTCGCCCTCGCTCGCAAACTCGGCCTGCGTGACACCACCGTCGGGTAGCATGCGGCAGACGCTTCCCCTCCCTTCTCCCGAGGAGCCCTGCCCATGCGGATCGACCCGAACAACACCTGGCGCGTCGTCGAGGAGCGGCTCGCGGAAGAGACCGACCCCACCCTCCGCCGCAACCTCGAGCTGGTGCTCGCCCACATGAAGTGCGAAGCGAAGGCGGACATCGAGGGCGTCGTCGACACCCTGGTCGAGAAGCCGCGCTACGTCACCCACGACCTCCCGGGGAATCCGGTGATGAACCCGGACGGCAGCAAGGACGCCGTCCGCCAGTTCTACGATCTCACGATCGTCCAGACCGGCGCCCACCGCCTCGAGCTCGACTGCGAACGGGTGATCGTCGACAAGCACGCGGTGCTCACCGAGGGTGTGATGCGTATGGCCTACCCGGGGGCGACGCTGCGCGCGATGGGCATCGAAGTCGATGACGACGAGGCCTACTACCTCTACGAGACGCGCATGGGCGTGGTCTGGCCCGTCGACCCGGTCGAGGGGAAGCTCGTGGGAGAGGAGACCTACACGGGCTCCGACGGCTTCGAGGGCATCGCCGACCGCAAGCTCGCGCCGGGCGATATCGCCGAGCTGCGCCTCTAGCCGAGGTAGGCGAACCCCGCGCGCGCGCGGCGCACCGTCACCACGCTGCCGAGCACGAGCAAACCGATCCACAGCCACGTGCGCGCGGTCGGACCCACGGTGTCCACTGCCGGCGGAAGCGCTCGCACGCGGTAGATCACCCCGGTGTTCGCGTTGGCCGCGCCGAACGCGCCGAGCGGCGAGATGTCGGCGAGGTAGAGCGCGTCGCTCGTGGCCAGCAGGCCGTCGAGATGCCCGATCCCGGGGAGATCGTTCGTGACGAAGTGGAAGTAGCTGCCCGCCACCGGGTCGGTGAAGACCACCGGGTTCTCTTCGTTGATCACCCCCGCGGTGGGGAACTGACCGTGGAACCCGAGGAACAGCCCGTCGCGCAGCACCGCTGGGAAACCCGGCGGTGCGAAGCTGATGTCGTTCGGACCCTCGGCTTCGGCGCCCGTCATCGGATCCGGGATCGGCTGATAGGCCACCAGCGGAGCAACGCCCGTGCCACCGACCACGGTGCCGGTGCGGTACTCCACGTAGCTCGTGGGGAACCCGAAGTCTTCGATCGCGCCACCCAGATCCGCGGCGGCGATCACGTTGAGTTCGTCGGCGCTCAGCGGCTCGGCGCCGTTGATCAAGCCGTCGATGCCGTTGTCCTGAAAGTACAGATCCCCGGTCGTCGCATGGAAGGCGATGCCCGCCGCGTTGCGCAATCCGCTGGCGAGCTGGATGACCGAGAGACCCGTCACCGTCGAACCGTCGTCGCTGAAGGTCGCGCGGTAGAGCGCATCCCCATCGAGGCTGCCCGAGAGTCCGACGTCGCTCGTGAGCGTGGCCTGGGCCGTCGTGGCCGCGAAGTTCGTCGCCGATCCGATCTGGAAGACGAGCTCGAGGTCGCCGCTCGGGAGCTCGCGCGCGGCCAGCGCCGAGTGGGGGTGGATCCACGAGATCGGGTAGCTGAAGGTGAGCGTGCCCTCCAAGGTCAGCGTGTCGCTCGGCGTCGCCCCGAGCCGAAGCACGAAGATCGCGCCCCCGGCCGCCGCGACGAACGCAAGGTCGCCAGCGATGCGGACCGAGGTGAGCGTGCCGTCGGGTAGGGCGGAGAAGGCCGTCGTCTGCACATCGGCCACGCCGTCGTCGTCGGTGTCGACCAGGCGCACGAGGTCACCGGTGGTGCTGCCGAAGTAGCTCGTTCCCGTCACGACCGTCGCGAGCACCGACCCGTCGGAGAGCTCCGCCATCCCTACGGGAAAGTTGAGCCCCGTCGCGAACACGGTCACCTCGAAATCGGCGGGGTCGACCCCGGGCCCCCCGACGACGAGCTGGGCGTGGCTCGGCGCGGCGAGCAGGCCGGTCAGAAGGAGCGAAGCGAGTGCGGTGCGCATGCGACAAGGATGACGCACGCGCACCCACCCTGCCGGCGGGCGCCGCCCCACTCAGGCTCGGACCCGGACCTCGGCAAGGAAGGCGAGGGTGCGCTCCTCGGTCGCTGGGTCCAGCGGGAGCACCGAGGCCTCGAAGTCGTCCACCCCGAGATTCGCGAGGTGTCGGAGCCCCTTCTCCAGGTTGGCTTCGTCACCGATGAGGGCCATCTGCTGCGGATCGGCCTCGCCTTCGATCTCGAGTAGTGCGCCGTAGCTCGGCATCTGTCGGTAGAGGGCGAGCAGCTCCGCAACCCGCGCGTGCCCGGCGTCCGGATCGTCGGTGAGCGCGATGTGCATGCCCGCCACGACCCGCGACGGCGTGCGCCCGGCCCGCGTCGCCGCCTCACGCAGACGGGGCATCACGTGCTTCTCGATCGTGCGCGGGCCGGCCATCCATAGGATCGTCCCGTCGGCTTCGCGTGCCGCGAGATCGAGCATGCGGGGACCGAGCGCGGCCAGCAGCAGCGGGACGGGCGCGGCGTCGGGCACGTCGAGGGTCTCGTGAACCCGGAACTCGCTCCCATCGAAGGCCACCGTTTCACCGCGCAGCAGCGGCCCCAAGACGGCCAGGTACTCGCGCATGTGAGACACCCGACGCGCGTAGGAGAGACCGAGCATGCCCTCGATCACCGCCGGGTGGGACAGGCCGATCCCGAGAGAAAACCGTCGGCCCGAAGCAGAGGCCGCGGTGAGTGCCTGCTGGGCCATCACCGTCGGATGGCGCGGATAGGTGGGGACCACCGCGGTTCCGATCTCGATGCGCTCCGTCTCGCGGCCCACCACCGCGGCGGCCGTGACGGCGTCCATTCCGAAGACGTGGGGGATCCAGATCGTCGCGAAGCCCCGCGCTTCGAGTTCACGAGCGCGCTGGATCAACGCCTCTACGTCAAGCCGCTGGGCACTGCCGCCGACCATCACCCCGATTCGCATCGCTCGCGCTCTCCGCCGAAGCCCTTCGTCCAGCTCATCCGAACTCAGCCGGGGTCCATCGTACCGGCCTCGACGCGAAGCGGCTCTGCCTCGTCTATCCTCGCGCTCCGCCGTGTCCGACACGTCCCGCCCGCTGCTCTCCCGCGCGTTCCTCGTCTGCTTCGCGGCGAATCTGCTGCAGGGCCTCGCCTTCAATCTCTTCCTGCACCTGCCGGGCTACCTGCACGACCTCGGCGCCGGCGATACGCAGATCGGCTTCCTCACCGGGCTCACGGCGTTCGCCGCCATCGTCCTGCGCGGTCCCCTGGGCCCGCTGATGGATCGTCACGGTCGACGCGGCATTACCTGGGCGGGCGGGCTGCTCATGGTGGGCAGCCTCTCCCTCTACCTCATCGTCGAGGCGATCGATGTCACGCTGATCCTCGTGCGGATCCTGCATGGCCTCGCCGAAGCGATCCTGTTCACGGCGCTCTTCACCTACGCCGCCGACGTGGTTCCCGAGCAGTCCCGCACCCAGGGCCTCGCGCTCTTCGGGGTGTCGGGAATGCTTCCCATTTCGTTGGGCGGCGTCCTCGGCGACGCGCTGCTCGCGCGGGGCGGGTTCCCCCTGCTCTTCGAAGCCGCCGTCGGCATCTCCCTGTTCGCCCTCGTGGTGTCCCTCGCCCTGCCGCGCCTCGAGCGGTTGCGTCCGGCCGAGGGCGAGCGCGTCGGCATGCGGGCCGCGCTCGGCCAGCGCGACCTCCTGCCGCTCTGGTGGATCACGTCCGTCTTCTTCCTGGTACTCGCGGCGTTCTGGATCTTCATCAAGCGCTTCGTCGACGAGACGGGGGTCGGCAGCGTGGGGCTCTTCTTCAGCGCCTACACCGTGGCGGCGCTCTTCGTGCGCATCGCGGCGGGGCGGCTGCCCGATCGCGTCGGACCGAAGCGGGTCCTGGCCCCGTCGCTCGCGTGTCTCGCCGTTGGCTTCGCAGTGATGCTCGGAGCGACCAGCGCCGCTGCGCTCGCGGTCGCCGGGCTGCTCTGCGGCGTCGGACACGGCTACGCCTTCCCGATCCTCTTCGGAATGGTCGTCACCCGGACGCCGGCCGCGAACCGCGGCGCCGCGATGGCCATCTACACGGGTCTCTCGGACCTGGGGATGCTGCTGGGGGGCCCCCTCTTCGGCGCGCTGGTCGACCTGCTGGGCTTCGGACCGATGTTCGCGTTCGCCGGGGTCGTCACGCTCGCCGGGAGCGTGGTCTTCTTCGTCTGGGACGCCCGGGTCGCGGGGCCCAGGCCCGCTGGCTGAAGCCCGGGCGCACCCCGTGCTACTCGTTGACGCCTCAGCAGGAGCCGTCCCATGCCCCTCGACGCGAACCAGCTTGCCCAGTTCCAGGAACAGGGCTTCGTGAACGCCGGCCCGCTCTTCGACGCCCTCCAGCTCGACGCGATCGGTCGCGAGTACGACCGCCTCGTCAACTTCGACGCTCAGACCCTCGGGAACGACGCGGAAGGACGTTTCCCCTACCGCGCCATGCTGAACTTCCGGAGCCCCGAGCTCGCCGCCTGCATCCTCGAGCCCGCGCTCCTCGAGATCGCGACCCAGCTGCTCGGCCCCGACGTGCGCTTCTGGTGGGACCAGGGCATCAACAAAGCGCCCGGAGCCGGCAGCAAGATCGCTTGGCATCAGGACAACGGTTACCAGCGCGGCCGCACCCAGGAGTACCTGACCTGCTGGCTCGCGCTCGACGATTCGAGCCTCGAGAACGGCGGGCTGCTGGTGATTCCGGGCTCGACGAAGGCGGGCCACCGCGAACACGAGTGGCAGGGTGTGCACGCGGTGATCCCGGAAGAATCGATCGCCGTGAGCGACGCCGTGCCCCTCGATGCCCGTGCCGGCGACGTGCTCGTGTTCTCATCGCTGCTGGTGCACCAGACCGTCGGCAACCAGACGCGGGATCGTCAACGCCGCGCCTGGGTCATCCAGTACTGCCGCGGAGATCAGCACAACGAAACGACGGGCGAGATCTACGACAACTGCGCCTGGGCCGTGCGCGACGGACGGTTTGCAACGACGCTCGAGAGCGAGCGTCCCTACGACCTCCACTCCGACCGCCCGTAGCGGGCTCAGCGATCGCGGGCGGCGCGAATCTGGTCGTTGAGCTTCTCGTAGAGCTCGTCGCTGCCGAGGCGATAGGCGTCGCCACCCTGCCCCAGGGCGAACTCGGGCCCGACGGATTCGGGCCCCTCGCCCGGCGGAAGCGGCGGGGTGTAGTACCCCAACGCGTAGCTGCCCATGGCGTACCCGATCAGCTCTTGCAGCTCCTTCGGGAATTCCCGCGCGATCTCGGGCGGACACGACAGATACTGGTTCTCTTCCTGACGTAGCCAGCCGAGCGTATAGGTCATGTTCGCGCCGATGCGCGGCCCGTCCGACTCGTTCGCGCCGCCACCGTGGTACACCGAACCCGAGTAGACGAGCACCGAGCCCGCGCTCATTTCGGCGCGCCGGATCTCGGACGGCTCGGGGACGCGACCGTCCTTCCAGCCGACACTCCCCGGGACGACCTGGGTCGCCCCGTTCTTCGCCTCGAAGTCGGTCAGGGCCCAGATCGTGTTGAACTGCGGCTCGAGGCCACTGAGATGGGTGCCCCAGGCCCAGCGGTCGCGGTGGATCCGCTGCGCCTTCTCCCCGGGCAGGATCCGGATGACCTGCGAGAGATGCAGCTGGATGCGATCGCACCACGGGGCGAGGAACTGACGCGCAGACGCCAGAACGCCGGGGTGGAGGACCATCTCCCGCGACGCCGCCGACCGCGCGACCAACGCACCGGTTCGCGTCGTGTGCCGACCGGAGAAGTCATCGTGGCCGGGACGCGTCGCGTCGATGTAGGGCGTGAGCTCGCGGAGCGCCTGATCCACCTGGGTCGACGCCAATACGTCCTCCAGGATCAGCGCACCGTCGCGTTGCACGATCGGCACGATCTCGTCGGGAGTGGCGGTGGCCGGCAGTCGTACGAGTTCGGTCATGGGGCTCTCCTCGCCTTCATCTTGCCACAGACGGTGTGAACCGAGGGCCCACGCCGATGCATCGGGCTAGACCCGCAGCGCCACCGGGCTCACCCCATCGAGGAAGAAGCGAGCCGGCGGCCGATCCCGGGCAGCGACGCGTCCCGACCCGACCAGCGCCGCGACTCCGCGCCGCGCCCACTCGTGTAAGAGGCTGCGGCCGAGCAGCAGGCGCGGGGGCAGGGCCTGGAGCCGCTGCAAGAGGTCGACCTCGCGCGCGCGCTCGGCTTCGACGCTTGCTGCGGCGGCATCCACGCCGCGTTCCGCCCGCAAGGCGGGAACCAGCGCGTTCGCCGCGACGATGGCGTCGCGCAGGGCCACGTTGAGTCCCTGACCGCCGACGGGCGACATGGTGTGTGCCGCGTCGCCCACGAGCAGCGTACCGGGTTGGGCCCAACCCACGACCCGATCGGACACCGCATCCAACAGGAACGGTCGGCTCAACGCTCCCGCGTTCGCCCGCAGATGGGACGCCAGCTCCGGGTCCGCGTGATCCGCCATCTCCTCCACCCAGGTCGCGACGTCCTTCGACTTCAGTTCGCCGTAGGTGCCCTTGAGGATCACCCAGGCCACCTGGAAGAGACCGTCGGGGGAGCGCACCGCGATCATCAGATGGCCCCGGCCGAGCACCACGCGCCCGCGGGCCTCGGGCCAATCGGGATACGGCATCTTGAACCAGACCACGTCCATCGGGAGGCTCGTGCGTCGCACCCGCGGCGCCAGGCGTTTGCGCACCACCGACGCGCGACCATCGGCGCCGATCAGGAAGGGTGTGCAGAGCTCGTGCTCACGGTCCTCGCCGGTGCGCTTCACGCGCAACCTCGTCTTGCCCGACTCGCGCTCGACGCCGCGGACGGCCGCACCGCGCCAGAGTTCGAGGTGTCCCGTGCGCTCGCCGAGCGCGACGAGGTGCTCGAGGAGTTCGGGCTGGGAGACCGCCATCGGGAGCGGTGGCGCCAGGTCCTCGAGGGACAGGTCGACGAACTGGTGATCGTTGTGGAAGGCCTCGATGCGCTCGGGCGTGCTGGTGGACACCGTGTCCAAGGAGACGCCCGCATCCTCGAGGGCGCGCAAGCCGCTCGGCATCAGGATCTCCCCGCGAAACTCGCGGGCGAAATCGGTCTGCCGTTCGAGGAGCAGGGTGTCGACACCCCGCGAAGCCAGCAGGTAACCGAGCAGCGCACCGGCCGGACCGGCACCGACGACCACGACGCGGTGATCCATGGGACCTCCCTCGAGCGCTCCACCAGACTACCGCGGGCGGGCTTCATGGGCACCGCGACCGCGTCGGGTACCCTTTTGCGTGTGACCGCCCCCGCCTCCACCGCTGCCGAATCCGACTCTGCGCCGCAGGCTGAGACGAAGCCCACCTGGTACTGGCGTTTGGACTTCGACCTGCTGCGCCAGGCGGCCGCGATCCGCAAGAAAGACCCCACCGACTTCCGCTCGGCGGTCCTCTTCTTCTTCGGTTTCGGGGGCCGCGACGACGGCGAGATCCTGCGACGCATGCGCAGCCACCCCGAGGGCAAGAAGGTCCTGGCGGACCGCATTCCGCTGCCCGACGCCGTACTGCGCCCCGAGCTCCTGAAGAACCTCCCCAAAGACACCCTCGGCTACCAGTACTGGGCTCACTGCCGCGAGAACCAGCTCGACCCCTTGCTCATCTCGACCGAGAGCCAGAAGGTCGCAAGCACCTTCCCCGCAACCGATGAGCATCGGTTCGTGTACGACCGGTATCGCGACAGCCACGATCTCTGGCACGTGCTCACCGGCTACGGCACCGACATGGCGGGCGAAGCCGGCATCATCGGCTGGACCTACGCACAGCTGCGCAACCGCGGCTTCTTCTTGATCTTTCTCTTGAATGCCACGATGTGCACGCTCCGAGGGCGGCCGGACGTGTTTCGTACCGCCTTCCGCGGTGTCCGCCATGGCAAGCGCTCGCCGCTGCTGCTCGCCGTCGATTGGAACCGCTTCCTCGACCGTCCGATCGACGCCGTTCGACGCGAGCTCGGCCTCGAGGTCGCAGCCGCCTACCCCGTGTTTCACATGGCCGACGCACCGGGCGCGCCACCGGCCTGAGAGGTGTCGCGCGCGACTCAGCCCGAATCGGGCTTCGGTTTCCGTAGACCGAGGCGGGTGTAGTAGCGCTCGGGGACGTCGGCTGGATTCTTGTAGAGGTACGTCAGGCAGGGCTCCTGCCCGAGGTGTGTCGCAGGTTCGACGACGAAGAGGGGCGACCCGGACATTTCGATCGAGCTCTGTTCCATCGCCGGCTCGTGACAACAGTAGACCGGGAGCGCGTCCCGGCCCCAGGTCAGCGGTCGC
This sequence comes from Myxococcota bacterium, assembly GCA_039030075.1. Classification (NCBI taxonomy): domain Bacteria; kingdom Pseudomonadati; phylum Myxococcota; species Myxococcota bacterium. Next base: position 139,654 of record JBCCEW010000011.1, read on the forward strand.
GGCCCGCGCACCGTGTAGCCCGCGTCGGGCCCGTCGTAGTGCCCTTCGTTCAAGAGGCGTCCCCCGCTCGGACAGACCGGACAGCGGAAGGTCAGCTTCTCGTCGTCCTCTTCGAGCGCGAAGGGCTGCAGATGCACGCGCGTGAAGTGCATCAGCGCTTCGGCGCGCTCGCGGAACCCGGCGTCGCCGAGCATGTCGCTGCGCATCACCACGGCGAGCGCGGCCTCGACCGCGTCGTCTCCGAAGCGGGTGCCCAGCTCGCTGAGCAGCCGCAGTACACGCGCCATGCCGCGGTCGTGGCGGGCCAGCCCTTCGGAGTGGAGCTGCTCGCCCAGGCGGGAGGCTTCCGCCGCGTCTCCCGCCTCGATGGCGTCCCGCAGTGCTCGCGCGGTCTCACGCCACGCGTTCACCAGGTCTTCGGGCTCGTCAGCCGGTCGCGGATGCAGGGCATCGAGTCGCGCCGACACGACTTCACGGGCCGCGGCTCCTCCCCGTTCCTCGAGCTGATCCAGCAAGCCGACTTCCCAGCCCTGGTAGTTCGCCTGCATGGCCAGGACCTCGCGTCGCAGACGCTTCGCCATGGCGGACGCACGCGACGCATCGCTCGCGGCGAGCGCTTCCTTCAGGCCGTCGACGGACCGCAGCCCGGCTTCGCGTAGCTCGGTGTCGCTGAAGACTCGAGGCACCGTACGTCCTCCTTCCGCTCCTATACTACGCGCGTTCGTGTGCCCCAGCGCGTGGGTCAGGGACACCGGAAGAGAAGGAGCGGAGCGCCATGTTCGATCTGTCGGGAAGGATCGCGCTCGTGACGGGCGCGGGGCGGGGCATCGGTGCGGGGATCGCACGCACCCTCGCATCGCAGGGAGCCCACGTGATCGTCAACGATCTCCACGCGGAGCCAGCCGAGCGTGCGAGCGCCGAGATCCAGGCGCAAGGAGGCCAGGCGTCGTCCGCAGCGTTCGATGCGACGCGCCTCGAGGCCTGTCGCGATGCGATCGTCGCCGCAGAGCAGTCGGCGGGGCCGATCGACATCCTCGTCAACAATGCGGGCGGCACGCCCGGCAACGCCTTTCCGACCCCGTTCATCGAGACGCCGGAAGACTCCTGGCAGCAGTACCTCGATCTCAACTTCACGAGCGTGCTCAACTGCACCCGCGCGGTCGTCGAGGGGATGAAGGAGCGGCGCTTCGGACGGATCCTCTCGATCACCTCGGACGCCGGCCGCGTCGGCAACTTCGGATCGTCGGTCTACGGCGCCGCGAAGGCCGCCGCCGACGGCTTCACACGCACCCTCGCGAAAGAGGTCGGCCGCCACGGCGTGACCGTGAACACGGTTGCACTCGGCTTGATCGACACGGTGCCGAAGGAGTTCCTCGAGGGACGGGGCGTCGAGAAGTCCTTTGCCACCCGGCGGATCGGGACGCCCGCCGATGTCGCCGCCGGCGTCGTCTATCTCGCCTCCGAAGAAGCCAGCTGGGTCACGGGGCAGACCCTCGTGATCAACGGGGGCTACCTGGGCGCCTGATCTTCTTCGGGCGTCGGCTCCTCGCCAACGAGCGCGGTGCGGTACGCGTCGAAGTCGGCGTCGAGCGCTTCGAGGTCCAGCTCCTCGAGCAGGGCATCGCGCACGCGCGTGTAGGGCTCGCCCGCCGCGAGACCCTCGAGGAGCCGCGGAATCGTCTTGCGGCGCGCACCGCGCGATTCGGTCAGGAAGCGGACGAGCGCGAGGGCGTTCGAGTAGGCGCCGTGATCGTCCCCTTCGAGTCGTCCCGAATCCCCTCGGAGCACCTCGGACGCCGAGGGAAGCTCGGCGGCACGGCGCTTCAACACCAGCCGATGACGATCCGGAACCGGCCCCCAGCGGCCGTCTTCCAGAGTGGGCAGTTCGACGTTCTCGGCGAAGCCCTCGGTGAGCCAGCCGGGCACGTCCTGGCCGGCGAGATCGTCGAGGTACTGATGGGCCGCCTCGTGCCGGAGCGTTCGCAAGAGCGCGGCGCGGCTCGTGCTGTTCCAAGCGAGGAGCTGACGGTAGTACCCGCTGTAGACCCCGCGCGTGTGGGTAGGAGCGGAGTCGGCGAGAGCTGCCGCGTGGGCGAGGTAGCTCTCCGGGCCCGCGAAGATCCAGACCTGGGTGGGCTCGCGCGTCGGCGGCGTGCCCCAACCGGTGTGGGCGCGGAACTCGGCATGGGCCGCTTCGAGTGCTTCACCCGCAGCGCGCAGCGTGGCTTCGTCGAGCACAGCCGCGATCCGGAAGTGGGGGGTTTCGATCCGACGCACTTCCAGCAGCTCGGGCCCGTAGGCGAGCGCGAGGAACACCTCTTCCAGCGGCGCGAGGGTCTCGGCGTCGACACCGCGTCGTCGCGCCCCGTGTAGCACCGCGCGCGCGGACCCGAACTCGCCGCGCTGGAGATGCAAGCGCGTGAGACTCGCGACGATCGGCGCATGGTCGGGTCGCACCCGGTAGCTCGTGGCCAGCGCCGCCTCCGCCGCATCGAAGCGGCGCGCGAGCTGGTGCAAACGTCCCCGCATGAGCTGCGCAGAGGCGAACTCGGGATCGGCCGCCAGTACGCGGTCGATCGCCGCACCCGCTGCCCCATAGTCGCGCATACCGAAGTGCGCATGTGCGCGCAGGAAGTCACGCACCGGCGGAGACAGGGCGGTCTGCGGGTCGAGCCGCTCCAACACGTCTTCGTGGCGTTTCTCGTCCAACGCCTCGGAAACCCATTCGATGAGCGTGCGTTCACCATAGGGCCGCGATCCGGGCAAGCGGGAGTCCGCGCGCGGGTGAGCGGCCGACGCCTCGGAGGGCACGGGCTCGGAGAACCAACCCGGCAGTCCGCCCGCCTCGCGGGCACGAAAAGCGGCGAAGGCCCTTTGCCGGTGACGATCGCGGAGACGGTCCCACCACGAGGGCTGGACACGCCCCCCGATCTCGAGGCTCTCGAAGCGCGGGAAGTCGACGGTGACGTGGCCGAAGACCTCGGGAGACTTCTGCCAGCGCCCGGATTCGGTGCCGTTCACCCCCGCCACGATCACGTTGCGGCCGACGATCAGCTCGGCCTCGAAGGGCTCGCCGCGACGCATCGGGAACCCGAGCTTCTCGAACGGGTCGTGGGCCCAGGGTCGGATGCGTCCCTCGTTTGCGCCCCAGTGTTCTCGCTTACGCACGACGCGATCCGGCCCGGCCACCTCGGCGACCTGGGCCGGCGTGTAGCCGTAGCGCCCCTTCACCAGGCGCGGGGGATTCCCGAGGATGAACTCGGTGTGGCCGTCCTCGCGCACCAGGGCGAGGAAACGCGACGACGCGTAGGAGCGGCCGCGCACGCGCACGTGCGCCTCCTCGAAGAGCGCGGGGTGCATCAGCGCCCGCCGGCCGGGGTTCTCGGGCGCCGACCCGGCCGGCCATTCCACCTCGGGTTCGGATTCTCTTCCCTCGAAGTCGCCGAGGGTGTCGGGCGTGTAGCGAAGCGCGAGCTCGCCGGCCTCGGCGTCGAAGGCGAGCACCTGGCCCGTGGTCAAGGCGTCGAGGGAGGGCGTCCGGTACCGGGACCGAAAGCGCAGCCGCTGGTCCAGCCACTCCACTTCGTTCCGCGCCTGGCGGGCGTAGAGCGCTCGCTTGTGGGCGTCCAGGAGCGCGGCGAGACGCGCGCCCGCCGCCTCGTCTGCGCCGGCGTCGAGTGCGGTATCGACGGCGCGCAATCCCGCGAAGAACGCCGCTGCGTCCGACTCGGTCGCGCGCGCCGGAGCCGCGGAGGCGGAGACAAGCAGGAGCAGGAGCCCGAGGACCCGGGTCCGAACCCATCGCGGGGAGCGCCGGAGCGACATGAACGAGGGCGAGGATTCCCACTCCGAAGCGCTCTGTCCACCCACGAGCCGTCATGGCCCAGCGATGGCCTATTTCCGCAGGTAGGCCACGAGCAGCTCGACCATCTCGTCGACGAAGCGGGGATCCTCGAGATACCCGGGACGCTCGTCGACCGTTTCACGGATCATGGCGTAGCCGACGCGGTCGACCAGGAACGCTGCGTGCTCCAGGTTCTCGGGGCGGACCTCCTCGCGGTGGCGCTGACACCACGCCTGCAAGAAGAGCTCGACCACGTGGGGTCCACTCGGGTGGGGCGGCATGCGCGCGTCGCCGAGGATGCGCATGTCGGTGCGCTTGCGGTGCTCGTGGTACAGACCGGCGTGCATCGCCAGCAAGCGTCGGTGCTGGGCCACGATCCGTTCGATGAAGAAGCGGAACATCTCCTCGAGCGGAAGCTCGAGCGCTTCGCTCGCCCAACGCACGCGCTGTTCGAGATTGCGCTCCTCTTCGGCCAGGAAGATCGCGTCCACCAGCCCTTCCTTGTCCTCGAAGTACTGGTAGAGCGAACCGATGCTCACCCCCGCGACGTCGGCGATGCGGTTCGTCGTCAGCGCCTCGCTGCCCTCTTCGTCGAGGATGCGGCGCGTCGCCTCGAGCAGACTCTCCACGAGCACCCGGGAGCGCGCCTGACGCGGTGCGCGTCGGCGCGGGTCGGGAGGTGAGGGACTGCTCATGGATGCTTGAGACCTCCGCGTGCAAACGCGAGTCCGAGTGGACTCGAACACACCAAGCCTAACCGGAACCCGTTGCGAATCGACGACTTGCGCGACCGCCGGGAGCCCTTCGATGACCGCGTACGCGAGTGGTTCCTCGTAGGTGGTGGGTCTATCGATTCCGTTACCCCTGCTTGGAGGATCCCTCGATGTGTGATGTACGTCTCACCGCGTTCGCCGCTTCACTCTTTGCGACGCTCGCCGCGTTCCCTGCCTTCGCCCAACCCATGCTGGTGCAGGACGTCAACCTCTCGACCTCGGAAGGTCACGGCTATCCGCGCAACGTGGTCGACCTCGGCGGCCCGACTCTCGTGTTCGAAGGTCGAACCTTCGAAGGCACCTTTGCATTCACGAGCGATGGGACCCTCGCGGGTACCCAACAGATCACGGCGAACGTCGCGATGGTCGCCGGCACCCCGACCACCGCCTTCAGCGGCTTCGCCTATTTCGCCGGAACCACCGACGCCGAGGGCACCGAGCTCTGGCGCACCGACGGCACCGAGGTCGGCACCACCCTCGTGTCCGACATCGTGTCGGGACCGGGTGACAGCTCTCCGAGCAACTTCACCGTCGTCGGCAGCACGCTCTTCTTCACGGCCAGCGATTCGGACGGGAATGAACTCTGGATGACCGACGGCACCGCCGTCGGCACGGTCCAGGTGGCCGACATCCGGCCGGGCGGCATCGGATCGAACCCCCGCAACCTCACCGACGTGGGCGGGACACTCTTCTTCACCGCCAGCAATTCGGACGGAAACGAACTCTGGACGAGCGACGGCACGGGCGCGGGGACCGTCCAGGTTCTCGACATCCGCTCGGGAAGCAGCAGCTCGAGTCCGTCGGCGCTCACGCCGTTCCTCGGAGTGCTCTACTTCTTCGCGAACGACGGCACCAACGGCAAGGAGCTCTGGACGAGCGATGGCACGGGGGTGGGCACGGTGCAGGTCGTCGACATCAACCCGACGGGTGGCATCAGCGGCTTCGAGCTCGCCGTTTCGAACGGCGCGCTGTACTTCGCGGGCACCAACGGCGTCGACGGAACCGAGCTCTGGACGAGCGACGGCACGGCATTGGGCACGCTGCAGGTGGCGGACATCCAGCTCGGCCCCGGCAGTTCCTTTCCCACCGAGTTCGCGTCCGTGGGCACGTCCACCGTGTTCCGGGCCGACGACGGATCCGACGGCCAGGAGCTCTGGGTGACCGATGGGACGGCGCTGGGCACCCAGCTCCTGCTCGACGTGCAGCCGGGCGCACCCGGCTCCGGACTGGCCGGACTCGTCGCGAGCGGTGGCCTGGTCTACTTCTCTGCGGACGACGGTGCCGATGGACAGGAGCTGTGGAAGACCGACGGCACCACGGTCGGGACGGTGCTGGTCACCGACCTCCACTCCGGTGCTCCCAACGCCTTCGACATCTTCGGAACCCTCGAGATGTGGGTGGCCGGTGGCACGCTCTACTTCCAGGCCACCGACGGCAGCAGCGGGTTCGAGCTCTGGAAGACCGACGGCACGGTGGTCGGAACCCTGCAGGTGTCCGACACCTGGGACGGCACGAACAACGCGCAGATCCGCGGCATGGCGGCGCTCGGGTCGAACCTGCTCTTCACGGCGCGGAGCGGCAGCTCGCGGGATCTGTGGACGAGCGACGGCACGGCGGCAGGCACGAGTGTCGTGCGCGACATCCTTCCCGCCGGCGACCCCGACGTCGACGAGCTGATCGTCGTCGGTGGGACGGCCTACTTCCGGGCCGACGATGGCAGCGGCCTCGAGCTCTGGAAGAGCGACGGCACCGACCTCGGAACGACGCGCGTCGCCGACATCGTGGGCGGGCCCGGCGGATCCTCGCCCCAGATGCTCGGCGCACTCGGGAGCAGCGTGCTCTTCAGCGCCGACGACGGCAGCAACGGCCGCGAGCTGTGGGTGAGCGACGGGACCGACCCCGGCACCCAGCTCGTCGACGACCTGAACCCCGGCGCGTCGGGGTCGTCCCCGTCACCCGGCCTCGAGGTCGGCGGCGTGTTCTACTTCCGGGCTTCCGACGCCACGAACGGCAGTGAGCTCTGGGTGACCGACGGGACGATGGCGGGCACCAGTCTCGTGACCGATCTCAACCCGGGCACGGGGAGCGGCTTCATCGGCGGCATGATCGCCTTCGCCGGGGAGCTCTACTTCGCCGGCAACGACGGCACGGGCACCGAGCTGTGGAAGACCGACGGTACGGCGGCGGGCACGACGCTCGTGAAGGACATCCGTGCCGGCACCTTCTTCGGCTCCCAGCCCAACTCTTTCGTCGAGCTGGGCGGCACGCTCTACTTCCTGGCCAACGACGGCACGAACGGCGAGGAGATCTGGGAGAGCGACGGCACCACCGCCGGCACCCAGCTGCTGCTCAACATCGGGCCCGGCTCGATCGGGCTCGGCAACTTCGTGGCGTCGAAGCTGGTGGTCGCGAACGGTGCCCTCTTCTTCCCGGCCAGCGACGGCACCACCGGACGCGAACTCTGGATGAGCGATGGCACCGCGGCGGGCACCGCCCTCTTGAAGGAGATCCGGCCCGGCTCGAGCAGCAGCTTCACCGACTTCACGCCGGTGATCAGCGAGGTGAGCGGCACGCTCTACTTCGCGGCCGACGATGGCACGAACGGCCGCGAGGCCTGGATCAGCGACGGCACCACCGCCGGGACGGTTGCCCTCGGCGACATCGCGACGGGTCCGGCCGATTCGGACCCGACGGGCGAGGGCTTCATCGGCGTCGGCACCCAGGTGTACTTCGCCGCCACCGATGGCGACGTGGGCGAGGAGCTGCGCGTGCTGCCCGAGCCGGGCGCGCTCGGCCTTGCCATCGGCGCGCTGGCCTGCGGTGTCTTGGGGCGGCGCGGGGCTCGGTCCGCCGCTCACGCGGGCACCCGCACCTCACGTGACTCCTGAACGTCACGCGACTCCTGGCTGCGGCGGGTTATGCTGCTGCCGGGAGCACCGGTTTCGTGGAGCTGTTTCTCGTCGTCTTTCTCTGCCTCTACCTCGCACCCTGGTGCGTGGCCGAAGGCCGCGAGCTCCCATCGAAGAACTGGGTCCTCGCTGCAAACCTGCTGCTCGGCTGGACGTTGATCGGGTGGGTCGCGACCCTCGCTTGGGCCCTGCGCAGCGAGAAACCCGGCAGCGCGCCCGGCTTGCAGGTCCTGCCCGGCGGCCGACCGGATCGAGCCGAGAGCGAGCCGAGTGCACCGACGGCGGCTCCCGCCGCGCACTTGACCCTCGTGGGCGGTGACGCGCTCCCGAGGGCGGGCGACGCAACACGACACGGCTAGCCTTGCTGGAATCCGGCAGCCGCCCGCCTGCCACGCGCGCTCGATCGGGGATTCCCGTGACCCAGCTTGGACGAAAGACCGCTCTCCCGGTGGGGTTCGTCGCGACGCTCTTCGTGGTGATCGCCGCGAGCGCAGAGCCGGACCCCTCCTCCCTCGGTCCGGCGCCGCGCAGCGAAGACGGGCGCTTCACCAACTGGGCGGGCGAACTCCCGCACGGAACCCTCGGCGTCCGCCTACCGTTCTTCTTGCGTCGGGTCGTGGGCGCGTCGGGAGACGGCGCTCCCGAACGCGTCGAGAACGACGGCGCCTTCCTGCGCGAGAACGCGCGCCACAGCACCCCGACGATCACCTGGGTCGGCCACGCCACCTTCCTGGTGCAGATGGACCACACGACCTTCCTCACCGACCCGATCTGGTCGGACACGGCGAGCCCGATCTTCCTGGGCCCCCAGCGCTTCGTCGAACCCGGCCTCGCGATCGAAGTGCTCCCCTCGATCGACTTCGTCGTGGTCTCGCACAACCACTACGACCACCTCGACCTCGCGAGTCTGCGGGCGCTGGCCGAACGCGACCCGGAGACCCGCTTCTACGTCCCCCTCGGCAACGCCGCGCTCCTGCGTTCCGAGGGCATCGAGCGGGTCGTCGAACTCGACTGGGGGGAGAGTCGCGTGCAGGGCGGCGTCCGGATCCACTGCCTTCCGGCGAAGCACTGGAGCAAGCGCGGTCTCACCGACGATCTCGAGACCCTGTGGGCGTCCTGGGCCGTGACCGGAGCGGAGCGTCGCTTCTACTTCGCTGGCGACACGGGCTACTTCGAGGGCTTCCGCCGCATCGCCGAGGTCTTCGGAGGCTTCGACCTCGCCGCCGTTCCGATCGGCGCCTACGACCCGCGCGCGATGATGGCGCCCTCGCATCTCAACCCGGAGGAAGCCGTCCGCGCTGCCGTGGACCTCAAGGCCGCGCGCGCCGTGGGCATGCACTTCGGCACCTTCGATCTCTCCGACGAGCCGCTCGACGAGCCCCCGCGTCGCTTCCGCGCAGCCGCGGCCGCCACCGAGCTCGGCGCCGACGGCGCCTGGATCCTGGACGTCGGCGAGACGCGCCCGTTCTGAACGCCCGGACGGCGCGGACTGGGACCGATCCCGCCGTCTAGAAGCGGAACGACACGCCGGCCACCGCGTGGTGGACGGCGAGGCGGGTGGCGAGGCGCACGTCGATGTCCGGGCCGAAGTCGAAGTCGACCTCGTCGTCGAAGTCGAGGTCGACGCGGGTGTACCGGTACTCGGTGAACACCGCGAAGTTCGGGTGGAACTGGAAGGCCATGCCGCCGCGCGCGTCGAACCCGACGTCGAGCTTCGCGTCGACGAAGTCCTCGAAGATCTCGAAGCGCGAGAAGTCGGCGTTGGCGATGGTGACCGTGAAGCCGGGTCCGATCGCCCCATAGGGTTGGAGTTGTCCGTTCGGGAACTCATCGCTGGTGAGCAGGGGCAAGCGCAGCATGAGCAGCGGCGTCACGGGGACCGCGAGCAGGTCGAGCTTCGCGATGTTGTCGTCGCTCGCCGAGTAGAAGGAGAAGTCGAGCCCCACGCCCAGGAACTTCGCCCAGCCCGGGAACCAGTAGCCGCCGCGCAGGCCAAAAGTGGACGAGGCGTACTCGTAGTCGGTCCGGCTGCGGGTCAGCACCGGCAGACCCAGGTTGTTGCAGCCGGTGCAGCGGAGGGTGTCGTTCTCGGCGAAGGACGGCCCGGCGTAGCCTTCGACGAAGAACTCGGCCGAAGCGAGCTGTGGCAACGCCACGGCAAGCAGCAAGCCGAAGAGCGCGAAACCGCGGCGCCGCCGCCGAAAGTCCTCGCCTCGCATCGATCGCCGTCGGGCTCCAACCATGACCACCCCCTTGGCGCGCTCGTGGAAGCTAGCACCTCGCGCCTACGCCCATCTCGGAACGGGGCCGAGCGGGCCCGTCTGGAACTCTGTCAGGGTTCCTGTCACAATGTGGGCGCGCCGCGGCAGGCCCGGCTTGCCCCACCGACGCCGCCCCCCCAACGGCCCCAAGCAGGGAAATCCTGCCCGTGGGACCCGCACGAGGAGACCGCTTTGAGCACCGAAGACGCCGCTCTGGCCACGTTCCGCGAACAGATCCGCAGCTGGCTGCCCGAGGTGTGTCCGCCCAGCCTGAAGCCGGGCTCGGACACGACGCCCTCGGCGGAAGACCGCCAGGCCTGGCTCGAGGCCTTCGCCGAGCGGGGCTACACGACCCCGACCTGGCCGAAGGAGTACGGCGGTGGCGGGCTCTCGAAGCAGGAAGTCGCGGTGCTGAACGAGGAGGTCACCCGCTTCGGCGTGATGCCGCCCGGGGTGAGCTTCTTCGGCACCGTCATGCTCGGGCCCGTGCTCCTCGAGTTCGGCAACGAAGAGCAGAAGCAGAAGCACCTGCGCGACATCACCTTCGGCCGCGTGCAGTGGTGCCAGGGCTACAGCGAGCCCGGCGCCGGCTCGGACCTCGCCGGCCTCCAGACCCGCGCCGTGCGCGATGGCGAACAGTTCATCGTCAACGGCTCGAAGATCTGGACGTCGATGGCCGACCAGGCCGACTGGATCTTCTGCCTCGTGCGCACCGACCCCGACGCGGCGAAGCACGATGGCATCAGCTTCCTGCTCTTCGACCTGCACCAGCCGGGCGTCACGATCTCGCCGATCCAGCTGATCAGCGGGCAGTCCGACTTCTGCCAGGTCTTCTTCGAAGACGCGAAGGCCGAGGCCTCGAACCTGGTCGGGCCGCTGAACGGCGGTTGGACGATCGCGAAGCGCCTGCTCCAGCACGAACGACAGACGCTCTCGGGCGGCATGCCCGGCGGCGAGTCGCCGACCCCGAAGAAGGGGGGGGCCTCCGAGGTTCCCGCGCCGACCAGCCCGCTCGCCGAAGACGCGCGCGCCTACCTGGGGACCGAAGGCGACCGCCTCGCCGACCCCGCCCTGCGCGATCGCATCGCCCAGTACGAGCTCGACAAGCTCTGCTTCGGTCTCACCCTGAAGCGCAACGGGCAGGAAGCCAAGGCAGGTCAGGGCACCAGCGCCGCGAGCTCGATGTTCAAGCTCTACGCGAGCGAGATGAACAAGCGCCGTGGCGAGATCCAGATGTCGACGCGGGGCGCCGCGGCCCTCGGCTGGGAAGGCGAAGGCTTCAGCAGCAACGAAATCATGGAAACGCGCGGTTGGTTGCGCTCGAAGGGCAACTCCATCGAGGGCGGCACCAGCGAAGTGCAGCTCAACGTGATCGCCAAGCGCGTGCTCGGCCTGCCCGACTAGGCCGAAGCGCCCTACCGCCCCATCCCACCCCACCGCGAACGAGAGAATCATCATGTCCTTGGTTTTGACCGAAGAACAGACCCTCCTGAAGGAAACCGCCGCCGAGTTCGTCCAGGAGAAGTCGCCCGTCACCCACCTGCGCGAGCTTCGCGACAAGAGCGACGCCACCGGCTTCTCCCGTGCTCTCTGGAAGGAGATGAGCGAGCTCGGCTGGGCCGGCATCCTGATCCCCGAAGAGTACGGGGGCTCGGGCCTCGGCCTGTCGGAGATCGGCGTGATCCTCGAAGAGTGCGGACGCACCCTCGCTCCCTACCCGCTGCTGTCGACCGCCGTGCTCGGCGCGAGCGCGTTGGCCCTCGGCGGTAGCGACGCCCAGAAACAGGCCCTGCTTCCGGGCGTGGCCCAGGGAGAGACCCTGCTGGCCCTCGCCCACCAGGAGAAGCCGCGGTTCGCGCCCTACGACATCGCGCTGAACGCAAAGGCCACCAGCGACGGCTTCGAGCTCACCGGCGAGAAGCGCTTCGTCCTCGACGGCCACGTCGCCGATCGCCTGATCGTGGTGGCCCGCACCTCGGGCAGCGTGGGCGAGCGCGAGGGTCTCACCCTCTTCCTGGTCGATCCGAGCGCCAGCGGCGTCGGCGTGTCGCGCACGAACATGGTCGACAGCCGCAACGCTGCGAACGTGCGCTTCGAGAACGTGGTGGTCACCGCCGACGACGTGCTCGGCGACGCCGACCGCGGGGCCGACCTGCTCGATGCGCTGATCGAGCGCGGGACGGCCGCCGTGTCGGCGGAGCTGCTCGGCCTGATCCAGGAGGTGTTCGATCGCACGGTCACCTATCTGAAGACGCGGGATCAGTTCGGCGTGAAGATCGGCACCTTCCAGGCGCTGAAGCACCGGGCCGCAAACATGTTCTCCGAGGTCGAGCTCTCGAAGTCGATCACCATCGATGCCCTGCGCGCCGTCGACGAGGAGCGCCCGTTCCGCGAGCGCGTCGTCTCGGCGGCGAAGGCGCGTACGTCGGACACGGCCGAGCTCGTCACCCGGGAAGGACTGCAGATGCACGGTGGCATCGGCATGACCGACGAAGAGGAGATCGGCCTCTTCATGAAGCGCGCGAAGGCGGCCGAGGTCACCTTCGGCGACGGTGGCTTCCACCGGGACGCGTTCGCGAAGGCCACCGGCTTCTAGTCAGGCCAGTAGCGCGGCCCCTCTACTGCTCGAAGCAGTAGAGGGGATGGAACCGACTACAGCGCACGTCGGGGAACCCGGCGGGCGCCGAGACCTGCCAGTCCGGACTGCCGGCTCCGATGTCGCCGAGCGTCCCGTTCAAGACGATGGCCTGGCTCGTCCAGTCCTCGCAGTCCTCGGTTGCGGGGTTCACGCTGCCGCCGCCCGTGCGGGCAAAGGTCTGGGTGGCGGCGTTGCCGAACTCGTCGCGTGCGGGGCCCGCCTCGAGCGCTTCGGTCGCGAAGGGCACGTCGTCGACGGTTCGGAAGGTCAGCGCGGAGAAGGCGGGGAGCCGGTCTTGGGGGTTGCTGAAGGAGTCGGCGATCCACGCGAAGTAGGATCCCGAGACCCCCGCGTTGAACGCCGCCGTCGCGCAGATGGCATCCGCCCCGGCGGTCCCTCCGAGCAGCCCGTTGAACGTCCCGCTCGTGACGAACGCGCGGAGCACGCGCGCGACCGGGTAGCTCGCCGCACTCGACTCGCCGTTCCCCAGGCTCACGGTCACCGCGGCATCGCCCGGTGGGAAGGAACCCACGCTGACGTCGAAGGAGGTGGGCGTCACATTGAAGGGCGTGGGCGTCGCCGAGCCGAACACGACGTCGAGACCGGGCTGGTCGAAGTTCGTCCCTTGAATCGTCACGACCACCGACACGGCGTCTTCGTCGAAGCGGGTGGGCGAGAAGCCGGTCACCTGAGGCGTGATCTGGTTCGGGTCCGTTCCGGCAGCGACCTCTGCCGCGTCGTCCATGCCGTCGCCATCGTTGTCCGGATCGATGAAGTTCGCGCGGCCGTCGAGGTCGACGTCGGCGAGCCCCTCGATTGCGTCACTGTTCGCGAGGCCGTTGCCGTCGTGGTCGAAGTGAGCGAAGACCTGGGCGATGAAGGCCGGGGCGACCCCGGCGACGGACTCGACGCGCTCGGCAGTGTCGGCCCGAACCGCATAGGGCACGGCGAGCAGGGGCCGTCGCGGCGTGAGTGTCTCGCCCTCCACCGTGATCTCGAGGTAGAGGAATCCTCCCGCCAACACCTCGGGCGTCAGCGTGACCATCGCGCCCAGGGTCACGGCGTAGATGCCGTCGGACACGGACACGCCCGCGTGGCTCTCGGTCCACACCGCGTTGCCCGCGCTCAGCGCGTCGAAGAGCGTGAGGTCCAGGTCGACGACGCCGTTGACGGGCTGGCCCGTATCGTCGAGGAGCAACCCCTGGAAATCGACCTGGCCCGGCACGACGGCCGAGGCGGCCACGGCGCCAAGGAGCCCCAAGCACAAAACGAGCCCACGAGCGCTCCGCGCCAAGCGCCTTGCGCAGGCACTCGGCGAAAGGGCTGCCAAAGTGTGTCTTCGCTCGCGGTAGGACATCCGAGCCCGCCAATCGAGCGATCAGGCTACCACGAGGCGGGATCACAGCGGGGTGTCAAGCGCCGGGAGGCGCGGGCGGTCGGGTGTAGCCGCAGGTGCCGTAGGAAGCGCTGGCCGCCACCTCCTCGGCGCTCGGGGGCACGAAGGCCGGCTCGTCGCGCACCTGGCGCAGGCGATCGCGGCGATAGGCCGTGCGCAGGTAGACGTAGGGGTCTGCATCGGGCGCGTCGCGCTCCCGGGCCCGGGCGATCGCGCGCAGCTGCTGGGGCCGCGAGGAGTGGATGGCGAGCTGGGGCAACAGGATGTCCGCGGGCGCAAACGCGAGATCGAGTGTCACCGTGGTCGCCTCCCCGGCACTCGAGGGCCCGAGCACGGGGAAGTAGACATACGGCCCGAACGGAATGCCCCAGGTGCAGATCACCTGACCGAAGTCCTCGTCATGCGGGTCGAGGCCGAGCCATTGCGCCACGTCGACGAAGCCCCCGACTCCGGCGCTCGAGTTGACCGCCAGCCGTGTCAGGTCGACGGCGGCGTCGACCGGACGCCCCTGCAAGAGGTTGGCGACGAAGGGCTTCGGCGTCGCCAGGTTCCGAAAGAAGTTCCCGAAGCCGAGCCGCACGACGTCCGGAAGCACCGCGTCGGCGCTGGCGTCGAGGCCCGCCGAGATCTGGTTCGGACCGAGGTCTTCGAGGCCGTGCGAGACACGGTTGAGCGGCTCCAGCGAATCGACGCGCGTTCGCGGCCCCACGCAGGCCACCAGGGTGGCGGCGAGCAGAAGACAGGCAAGCCGCTGGAACACGCCGCGAACCCTAGCGCGCGGCGGCTGCGGGGAAACGCGGATGGCCGTGATTCCCGGCGGCTCTAGGCTCTCTCCATGGCCGAAGACCACGCGCTGTCGTCACCGCCGCCGACTGCCGACGCCGCCAGGCCGCGGGTGGCGGTGAGCGGCGCCACCGGTTTCGTCGGCGCCTTGCTCTTGCCCGCGCTCGAAGGCGTCACCGAGCCGATCGCGCTCTCGCGACACCCCGACTTCGAGACCACGGGCGACGTGCACTGGCGCCGCTGTGATCTCTTTTCGCTGCGCGAAACCGAAGCGGCCCTCGAGGGCGTCGACGTCGCGGTCTACCTGGTCCATTCGATGCTCCCCACCACGCGGTTGACCCAGGGACGCTTCCAGGACCTCGACCTCCTGCTCGCCGACAACTTCGCCCGGGCCGCCGCGAGTGCCGGCGTGAAGCGCATCGTGTATCTGGGTGGTTTGATCCCCGAGGACGACGCGAGCTTGTCGGAACACCTCGAGAGCCGGCGCGAGATGGAGCGTGCGCTCGGCGCCCACGGCGTGCCGGTGACCACGCTGCGGGCCGGCCTGGTGGTGGGTGCGGGCGGGTCGTCCCTCCGCATCCTGCTGCGGCTGGTCGCGCGCCTCCCCCTGATGGTGTGTCCGGGCTGGACGGGGATGCCGTGTCAGCCGATCGCCGTCGAAGACATCGTCGCGCTCTTGCGCGCCTGCATCCTGCACCCGGACACCGCCGGCGAGACCTACGACGTGGGCGGTCCCGACGTGCTCTCATATCGCGCGATGATGCAGGAGACCGCGCGAGTCATGGGGAAACGTCGACTCTTCTTTCCCCTGCCCTTCTTTACGCCGGCCCTGTCGCGGTTGTGGGTGACCCTGGTGACGCGCACACCCCGGGCGCTCGTCGCGCCGCTCGTCAAATCCCTTCGCCATCCGATGGTCGCCGGGGATCGGCGCCTCCAGGAGCGCTTCGGGGTCCCCGGGCGCCCGTTTCGCGCATCCCTCGAACAGGCGGTCCGCGAGGAGGGCTATCTGCGCGAGCCCACGGCGCGCGCCGTGCACCGGCTGCCCCTCCCCGTCGGTCGCGACGCCCGCTGGCTCGCCGACGAGTACGCGCGCTGGCTCCCGCGCTTCCTGCGGCCGTGGATCCGCGCCGAGCAGCGGGGCGGCGTACTGGAACTCGGCTTGACCGGGGTCGACCGACCCTTCCTTGCCCTGCGTTACTCGGCCGAGCGCAGCAGCCCGAACCGAACCCTCTACGAGATCGTCGGCGGGATGCTCTCGCGTGGCGGGCCCCATCACGGCATCCCGCGGCTCGAGTTCCGGGTGACGCGCGAGGACGAAGAAGCCCTCGCCGCCGTGCAGGACTTCCAACCGCGCCTGCCCTGGCGCATCTACGCGAGCACCCAGGCGCCGCTGCACCACTGGGTGATGCGCTCCTTTGCGCGCCACCTGGCACGGGTACGGGCCGAAGCGACGCCGGGATCGGTCTAGAGCCCGAGCTCGGTCAACCCCGGGTGATCGGTCGGTCGGGGCCCGCTCGGCCAATGGAACAAGCGCTCGGACTCCGCGATCGGAAGATCGTTGATGCTCGCGATCCGGCGCCGCATCAGACCCGCCTCACTGAACTCCCAGTTCTCGTTTCCGTAGGCGCGAAACCAACTCCCCGAGTCGTCGCGCCACTCATAGGCGAAGCGCACGGCGATGCGATTCTCGCGGTGCGCCCACACCTCCTTGATCAAGCGGTAGTCGAGCTCCTTCTTCCACTTGCGCTCGAGGAACGCCTGAATGGCGGGGCGCCCCGAGAAGATCTCCGCGCGGTTCCGCCACTGGCTGTCGACGGTGTAGGCCTGCGCGACGCGTGCCGGATCGCGCGTGTTCCAGGCGTCTTCGGCCGCTCGCGCCTTCTGCGCCGCAGAATCGGCGTCGAAGGGCGGCAGCGGAGGCCGCGTCTCGGTCATCGCCTGCCCCCGCGACGAGGGGCTCGTCGCGCCATCACCAGTTGCGGTAGGGCAGGAACTTGCCGTTGTAGGTCACGACGACCCGGTCCCCCTTCGGGTCCTCGACCTTCTGGATGTCCAGCTCGAAGTCGATCGCGCTCATGATCCCGTCTCCGAACATCTCGTGGATCACGGACTTCATCGCGGTGCCGTAGACCTGGGTGATCTCGTGGAAGCGGTAGATCAGCGGATCCACCGGAACGGTCGAGTCGAGCGAACCCTTCAGCGGGAACTCTTCGAGAGCCTCCGCGACCTCGGGCCCGAGCCCGAGCAGCGACGTGAGCTTCGTGGCGTACTCGGAGGGCACGCTTGCCTGCCCCATCACCGCGGCGGCGATCCAGACCTTGTCGCGTCCCACCTCGGCGGCGAGGTCTTCCCAGGTGACTCCTTTGGTCTTCTTCGCCTCGAGGATCTGACGCGTCGCTTCCTTCTTTTCGATCATGGGGTCTCCCGATTCATGCGGCGGGCGTCGCGCTCGCCGCGAGGTTCGTGGGGTGTCGCTTCGCGCGAGACAGCAGGAAGTGCAGGATCTGGCTGCGGAGCTGCATGTACTCGGGGGTATCGATCAGCTTCTCGCGGGTGCGCGGGCGCGGGATGTCCACCTCGAGCAGCTCGGCGACCTCCGCCTCGGGGCCGTTGCTCATCAGCGCGATCCGGTCCGAGAGCAGGATCGCCTCGTCGACGTCATGGGTGACCATGAAGACGGTGCTCCCGGTGGCTCCCCACATGCGGATCAACTCCTCCTGAATCACGCCGCGCGTGAGCGCGTCGATCTGCGCGAAGGGCTCGTCGAGCAACATGACCTTCGGCTCGACCGAGAACGCGCGCGCGAGCCCGACCCGCTGGCGCATTCCGCCGCTGAGATAGGCCGGCTTCTTCTTCTCGGCACCGGCCAACCCCATCATCTCGATGTACTTCTGGGTGTGCGCGGCGATCTGCTCCTGGCTCCAGTCGCGATGGGCCGCCTGCACAGCGAGCCGGACGTTGTCACCCGCTGAGTACCAGGGCATCAGCGCGAAGGACTGGAACACGACCATGCGATCGAGCCCCGGCTTCGTGACCTCTTTGTCCTCGAGGATCACGACGCCGTTGGTGGGCGACTCGAACCCGGCAATGATGTTGAGCAGGGTGCTCTTCCCGCAGCCCGAGTGACCGATCATGGTCACGAACTCACCCTTCTTTATCTGCAGGTCGACATCGCGAAAGACGCAAAGCGAACCGCTGGCACCGCGCTCGGACTGCTCGAGGGGGTACACCTTCTCGAGACCTTCGATCTGCAGATACGACACCTCCCGAGACCCCCTACTCCGGATACGTGACCAGGCGAGACACCTGGGTGAAGAGACTGTCGAGGGTGATCCCGACGACGCCGACGACCAGAATCGCGAACACCACCCCGGAGATGTCGAGGTTGTTCCACTCGATCCAGGTCAGGTACCCGATGCCCAGCTCGCCGAGCAGCATCTCCGCTGGCACCACGGCCACGAGTGCACTGCCGAACGCGATGCGCAGCCCGGCGATGATCGCGGGGGCGGCACCCGGCAAGACCACCTTGTAGAGGCGCTCGAACCAGCCCAGTTCGAGCAGGCTCGAGACGCGGAGATAGTCGGTGCGGATCGAACTGACGCCGAACGCCGTATTCGCGACGGTCGGCCACAGCGCGGCCATGAACACCACGAGAATCGCCGTCCAGGTGGGATCCTGAACGCTGTAGAGCAAGAGCGGCATCCAGGCGAGCGGCGAGATCGGTTTCAGGAGCTGGATCAAGGGATTCAGTGCCTTGAACAGGATTGGCGAGAGGCCGACGGCCACCCCGAGCAGGATCGCGACCACGGAAGCCGCGAAGAAGCCGGCCGCGAACCGCAGCACCGTGTAGAAGACCAGGTGAGCGACGCCGTGGTCGTTCGTTCCCTTCTTGTGGAACGCCTCGGAGAGCTCGGCGTACGCCTTCTCTCCCACCTTCCATGGCCCGGGAAGGCCCTGGGCCTTGTCCGGGTTGTAGACGTAAGCGCCGTCTTCGGTGCGGACGATGTCTCCGTTGAACTCCATCAACATCAGCTCGTCGTCCGACTTGCCGCTGGCGTCGAAGCTCGGAGCCAGCGTCGCCATGTGCCAGACCAGCAAAGCGATTCCGACGATGACCACGGTCAGAATCCGCGCGCGATACGGGTCCGGAAGCATGGATGGCTAGGCCTTTCTGATCCGTCCGGGTCTGCCCGCGTCACGGGCAGGCGACACGGCGGAACTAGGAGAGATTGCTGATCGGGAAGCTCTTGACGTACTCCTCGGGCTTCATCGGATCGAAGGTCTTGCCCATGATTACGTGGGTGGTGGCCGTGTCTCCGTAGCTCTTGTAACCGAGCTCCTCCGAGATCTCGGCGCACTGGGTCGCCAGGTACACCTCCTTGGCGACCTTCTGGTAGTCGAACTCCTTCTCGACGTGCTTCCAGCGTTTCATCTGGGTGAGGATCCAGACCGCCATCGAATGCCAAGGGAAGGGGTCGAAATCGATGCGATCCGGGACGTTCTGGATCCCCCCCAAACCGTCGGCGAAGCGCCCCGTGAGCACCTGCTCCAACACGATCACCGGCTGGTTCAAGTAGTTCTTGGGCGAGATCGCCTTCGCGATGTCCTTGCGGTTGCTCTTGTCCTGGGCGTAGTGCGTGGCGTCCACGATGGAGCGGAAGAGTGCGATGAACGTGTTCGGGTTCGTCGCGGCGAACTCCTTCGAGATCGCGAAGGCACAGCAGGGGTGCCCCTCCCAGATTTCCTTCGAGAGCTTGAAGATGAAGCCCGCGTTCTCGTAGACCGCCCGCTGATTGAACGGGTCGGGCGCGAGGTAGCCGTCGACGTTGCCGGCCTTCAGGTTCGCGACCATCTCCGGCGGCGGGACCACGCGGATCTGCACGTCCTTGTCCGGGTGGATCCCGCCCTCGGCCAGGTAGTACCGGAGCAGGTAGTTGTGCATCGAGTACTCGAAGGGCACACAGAAGCGGAAGCCCTTCATGTCCTGCGGCCCCTTCACACCCTTGTGCTTGTTGGCGAGGGTGATGGCCTGGCCGTTGATGTTCTCGACGGCCGGCATGTAGTAGGGCACTTCCTTCGAGCCCGCGCCGAGGCTGATCGAGAGCGGCATGGGGCTCAGCATGTGGGCGGCGTCGACGTCCTTGTTGATCGACCAGTCGCGCACCATGGCCCAGCCCGCGGCCTTGCGAACCTTCGCATTGAGACCGTGGCGTTTGTAGAAGCCGAGGGGCTCGGCCATGATGATCGGCGTTGCGCAGGTGATCGGGATGAAGCCGATCGAGAGGTCCGCCTTCTCGATGGGCCCGGCGGCTTCCTTCACCATCGCTTTCGCGTCTTCGACCGGGAAGAACTGGCTGACCATCGCGAGCACTGCGCTCGAACCGAGCGCCTCGACGAAGCGTCGACGGGTCAGATCGCCGCCCAGTGCCGCATTCAACACCGAGCGTTCGATGAACTCGTCGATCCGTGATTCGGGTGCCTGATCCCTGCCGTCGCTGTGCTCGCTCGCGTCCCAACACGCATCGGTGTGCACATGCTTGTCATCGTGGCTCATCGGACCCCTCCTTCGCGCCGCGGCTTGCGCGGTCACCGATATGCAAGAGCAAGCAACGTGCCAAGGAGAACGCGGGGGCGACCTGCGCGCGGAAGGACGCGCGTGAGCAAGAGTGCACCTCCTACGGAACGAGGAGGCACAGCCAGGCAGGAGTCATCGCACCGCCGAGCCTTCGGCAGGAGGGTGACACTGCCTGGTTCATGGGCATGGAGCGCGAACACCGGGTCGGGGTGTGCGCGTGTATGCCCAGAACGCGCCGGGCCAACCCGTTTGCTTCTTCCCCGCAAGACGTAGAGAATGGCGTCCAGCAGCAGCAGCGGAGGCAGAGCGACGATGCAGTTTCGAGCAGCAGTGGGAACGGGCCCGTTCAGGGCATTCGAGGGATGGGCCGGGAAGGCCGTGTGCGCCGTGGCGCTCAGCCTGGCGCTCGCCTCCGCGGCACAGGCCCAGTTCGGGTTCGGCCTCGGCGCCGGCCAGGCGGACGCGGGAGAAGACGTCGCCGTCGACAGCAACGGCAACACGACCCTCATCGGCTCGTTCCGGCAGACCGTCGACTTCGATCCGGGCGCCGGCACCGCGAACCTGACAGCGGTCGGGAACGAGAACTTCGTGGCCAGCTACGGGCCGACGGGCAACTTCCGGTATGCCTTTGCGCTGGGGGGCTCGAACGCCGTGGTCCCCGAGCGGGGAATCGCCGTCGACGGTTTCGACAACATCTACGTCACGGGCTGGTTCTCGGGCATCGTCGACTTCGACCCGGGCGCCGGCACCGCGACCCTCGACTCGAGCAGCGGCAACCTCTTCGTCGCGAGCTACACCTCGGCCGGCGCCTTCCGCTACGCGTTCAACCTCGACAGTGGGGTGAACGGCGAGCAGGGATCCGACATCGCCGTCGACCCGGCGGGCAACAGCTACGTCACCGGCTTCTTCTCGGGCACGATCGACTTCGACCCGGGCGCGGGCTCGAGCCCGGCCACGTCCGCCGGCGTCAACGACATCTTCGTCGCCAGCTACGACACCCTCGGCGGGCTGCGCTTCGGCATCGGTGTAGGTGGCACGCTCGCCGACGAAGGCCTCGGGATCGCCGTCGACACCGCGGGCAACAGCTACGTGACCGGGTCGTTCACCGGCTCGGCCGACTTCGAACCCGGCGCGGGTGTCACCACCCTGAACGCCGTCGGCGCCCGGGACGCCTTCCTCGCCAGCTACACCGACGCAGGAGCGCTTCGCTACGCGCTGAGCCTCGGCGACTCGACGACGGACATCGGGAACGGAGTTGCCGTGGACGCCAGCGGAAACGCGCTCGTGACCGGCCAGTTCGAAGGCTCCGTCGACTTCGATCCCGGAGCGGGAACCACCACCGTGACCTCGGCCGGCGGCGGCGATGCCTTCGTCGCGAGCTACACCACCGCAGGTGCCTTGCGCTTCGCGTTCCCCCTCGGCGATATCGCGGTCGACCGCGGCTTCGATGCCGCCGTCGATGGCGCCGGGAATTTCTACGTCACCGGCGAGTTCAACAACGCGGTGGACTTCAACCCGGCGGGCGGAACGGCGATCCTCAACCCGTCGGGCGCCGCCCAGGCCTACGTCGCCAGCTACACCAACACGGGTGCCTACCGCGTCGCCTACTCCACCTCGGGTGTGTCCACGGCGACCGCACGCGGCATCGGCCTGGCCCTGGACGCCAGCGGCCGCTCCCACGTGATCGGGACCTTCCAGGGAACGATCGACGTCGACGTCACCGCGGGCACCGAGAACATCAGCTCCGTCGCCGACGACATCTTCTTCACGAACTTCGTGCTGTTGCCCCTGGTGCCGAGCCTGGGCCCGTGGGCAGCCGCGCTGTTGGTCGTGTTGCTCGGGGCGAGCGGAGCGCTGCGCCTGCGGCGCTAACCGCGCTCGACCGGAAGTGCCCGCTCGAGGAGCGGCGCCGTATCCACGCCTGCGGGCAACGCGCCGAAGGTCTGGGCCGGTGCGCCGATGCGGGCCGCGACGAAGGCGTCGGACACCGCCGACGGCGCGCGCTGCAGGAGTACCGACGCCTGCAGCGCCTGGGCAAGCCCTTCCACGAGGGAGCGTGCCCGGCGCTCGATGTCTTCCGGCTTCCGCAGGTCGGCCTCGAGCCGATCGACGTGGGCGTCCAATGCCGCGTCGGTGCCCTTCGTGCGGCGCAGCTCGCCGAAGAGCGCCGTGACCGAGTCGGGCTCCCGCACCATGGCACGCAGCACGTCGAGGCACATCACGTTCCCCGACCCTTCCCAGATCGCGTTCACCGGCGCCTCGCGATAGAGCCGCGGCAGGATCGACTCTTCGACGTAGCCCGCGCCGCCCAGACACTCCATCGCCTCGTAGATCATCGACGGGGCGCGCTTGCACACCCAGTACTTTCCGATCGCCGTCGCGATCCGCGCGAAGGCGCGCTCGCCCTCGTCTTCTTCCGCGTGGTCGAAGGCCTGGGCCAGGCGCAGCATCAATGCCGTGGCCGCCTCGACTTCGAGCGCGAGGTCCCCGAGCACCGACTGCATGAGCGGCTGGTCGAACAGCCGCTTCCCGAACACCGCGCGCCCACTCGCGTGGTGGAGCGCCTGGGCCAGCGCCTGACGCATGAGACCCGTACTGCCCGAGACACAGTCGAGTCGCGTGTGGTGCACCATCTCGAGGATCGTGCGCACGCCGCGTCCTTCTTCTCCGAGGCGCCAGGCGTGGGTGCCCGCGTACTCGATCTCACTCGACGCGTTCGAGCGATTGCCGAGCTTGTCCTTCAGGCGCTGGATACGGATGGCGTTGCGGGTGCCGTCGGGCAGGACCCGCGGCACCACGAAGCAGGTGATGCCCGCGTCGGTCTGGGCCAGGGTGAGGAAGGCGTCGGACATCGGCGCCGAGCAGAACCACTTGTGGCCGACCAGGCGGTACTCGGTGCCGTTCGATGAGGACGCCGTCGGCGTCGCCCGCGTCGTGTTCGCGCGCACGTCGCTACCGCCCTGCTTCTCGGTCATCGCCATCCCGATGAGCACCGCGGGCTTCTCCGGCGCCGGCCGCAGCTCCGGCTGGTACTCGGTGCCACACAGCCCGGCGTCCCAGGCCGCCAGCACCTCGGGGTCGGCCGCGAGCGCGGGCCGCGCGGCGAAGGTCATGGTCAGCGGGCAGCAACTCCCGCTCTCGACCTGGCTGAGCATCGAGTGGAGCGCGCTGCGCGCCACCTGCCCGCCCGCGCGCCGGTGACGCCAGGGCAGGTTGTGCACCTCGTGAGCCATCGCGCGCCGCATCACCTCGTGCCAGGCCGGGTGGTACGCCACTTCGTCGATGCGATGTCCGAAGCGATCGTGGGTGCGCAGCTCGGGTTCGTGGCGGTTCGCCTGGTGACCCCACTCCCGGAACTCGGCCGACCCGCACAGGGCACCGAAGGCCACCAGCTTCGCTTCCGCCCAGCCCGCGCCCATCGCTGCGGTGCCCTCGCGGAGGGCGACGTCGGAGGTGAACAGGTTGATGTCTTCGAAGGCCGTGGCCTGGTTGGTGACGGTGTGGGTGGCGTAGGCGTCGATCTCGCTCACGGAGGCCTCCTCGGCGTCCGCGCGGGGCGCGGTTCGCGAGATATGTTCGCGAACCGATCCCGGCGGCGCTAAGCGGTCTGGCCTCTCTTTGGTCCCGCCCGCCCTCTCTGGAGCTGCCATGCCCCCCTGGAATCTCGTCGTCCGTCGCGCCCGCGTCGCCGCGCTCGGACTCAGCCTCACCGTTGCGGCCACCAGCTGCGCGGTGCATGCCCCGCCGGCCGAACCCTCCGCGTTCGCGCGCGCGAAGCAGCGTGTCACCGTCGAGGGCGTCGAGATGGCCTACATCGAGCGCGGCGCGGGGCGCCCGATCGTCTTCCTGCATGGCAATCCCACGTCGTCGTACCTCTGGCGCAACGTCTGGCCCCACGCCGAACCCCATGGTCGGGTGCTGGCCCCCGACCTCGTGGGCATGGGCGACTCGGCGAAGCTTCCGCCGCGCACTCCCGACGGGGCCGACGGGCGCTACCGCTTCGTCGAACATCGCCGCTATCTCGAAGCCTTCCTCGCGGCCGTGAGTGGCGACGACGACGTGGTGCTCGTCGTACACGACTGGGGTTCGGCCCTCGGCTTCGACTGGGCGCGTCGCTACCCCGAGCGGGTTCGCGGCATCGCCCACATGGAGGCGATCCTGCGTCCGGCGCGCTTCGGCGACATGGCGTTCAGCCAGTCGCTGCTGTTTCGCGCGATGCGCGGCGGGCTGGGCGAGTGGCTGATCCTGCGCCGGAACTTCTTCGTCGACTCGCTGGTCCCGCGGCTCGTGATGCGCGAGCTCAGCGAAGCCGAGCTCGCCGAGTACCGGGCCCCCTATCGCGCCGCGGGGGAGGACCGACGGCCGACCCTCACCTGGCCGCGCGAGATTCCGATCGACGGCACGCCAGAAGACACGCTCGAAATCGTCGAGGCCAACCTCGCCTACCTGCAAGACAGCCAGACACCGAAGCTCTTCGTCCGCGCCGAGCCCGGGGCGCTCGTCCGCGGGAAGACCGTCGAGCTCGCGCGCGGCTTCCCGAATCAAACCGAGACCGTCGTCGCCGGGCTGCACTACGTCCAGGAGGATTCGCCGGACGCGATCGGGGAGGCACTTTCCGCCTGGCTCGAGACCCTTCCCTAGGCCGCTGGACGCAGTGGAACGAACTCTGCGATTCTGGGCGCGATCCGACCACGAGGAGACCGCCCGTGCCCGACGACGACCAGCGAACCCGCGCGCTCGAGGTGATGGCGCAGCTCTTTGGCGGAGGCATCCAGGGCGAGAAGATGCCCGCCCGCGACCTGGCACCCGAGTTCTTCGAGCTGGCGAGCACGGCCTGCTTCGGCGGGTTCTGGTCGCGCCCCGGGCTTGCCATCAAGGAGCGCAGCCTCGCCACGGTGTCGCAGCTGGCGGCCCTCGGGCGCACCGACGAGCTGAAGATCCACCTGCAGGGGGCGCGCAACGTGGGCTGGACCGAGGGCGAGCTGATCGAAGTCTTGATGCAGACCTCGCAATACGCGGGGATCCCGGCGGCCGTGCAGGCACTGAACGCGGCGGCCGAGGTGTTCGGCACGGGAGAGCCGTCGTGAAGCTGCGAGCGCTCGGGTTCGGAGTGGCGCTTCTGCTGTCACTCGGCTGCGCGTCACCGCCGCTCGCCACCGAGCCCATCGATTGGGACGACGCCGACGAAGCCTGGTCGATCCTCGTGGTGACGACCGAGCCCGACGGCGGCGATCGCGTCACCCGCATCTGGCTAGCGATGGAAGGCGAAGAAGCCGTGCTGCGGACGGGGGACAGCAGCTGGTGGGCGAACCTGCAACGCAACCCGCGCATCCGCGTGCGTCACGACGACATCGAGTATCCCTTCGCCTTCCGCCAGGTCACCGACGCGGACGAGAAGGTGCGCATCGACGAAGTGTTCCTCACCAAGTACGGCGGCTGGGAACGCATGCTGTTTCCCCAGGAACGCGGCGAGACCCACGAGAACTACGGGCGGCTGCTGCCCGTCGCCGCAGGCAGCGGGTACTGAGGCGTTACGCCTCCAGCGCGCTGCGCCAGAACGCCAGCATGTCTTCGTCGAACACGGGCGCGAGGTCTTCGCGCCCGGCGATGTGGGCGCCCTCTCGACCGAAGCCGGCCTTGATCGCGTAGACCATCAGGTCGCGATCGACGAGCTCGGGGTCGGCTGCGTTCGTGACCGGGTGGATCATCGCGCCATCGTCGGCGAGGTAGACGGTGGGCGCCGCCGGTGCGACGCGTGCGTCGGGAAGCGCCTCGAAGGGCGTGGCGCGATCGAAGCTGTGGTGGGCGCCGTCGACGATGCGCAGCGTGGCGTCGCCCCCGGCCAGGGTCATGGCGTGCACGTGGGCCTGGACCTGCTGCACCGAACACCAGTCGTCGCGATCACCGATGATCGCGCGCACCCGCGTGCCGCCGAGCTCGGGACGCTCGAACTGGTGCCCACTCCACGGATAGGCCGCGTAGACCGCGCGTAGCTTCGGGGCCGGATGCGCCGCGGCGAAGGGCACGGCGGCCGCCGTGAGCACGGCCGATCCTCCCCGGCTGTGACCCTGGGCGCCGATCCGGGTCGCGTCGATCTCGGGCCGCTCCGCCAACGCGGCCGCGGTCACCAACACGTCCCAGGCGCTGGCTGCGAAGGAGTACTGGGTCTGGTTCGCGATGGTGGACGTCACGCTGCGCGCAAGGAAGGGCTCGATCGGACAAGCGGCGATCCCGGCCTCGACCAGGAGCTCGGACTTCGCCAGGTGCGAGGGGGCGAGGCCCAGACTCCCCGGCACCACGATGACCACGGGGAAAGGACCGTCGCCGTCGGGGACGAAGAGCGTCCCGGGGAGGGGAAAGGTCGCCAGCGACGTCCCCTTCGCAATCGCCTCAGCCGGGTTCTTCGGGTTCGCCGTCGCGATCTGGAGCGGCGTGCCGGTGCGACCGCCGGGCAGTCGGATGTCGTGCTTCGAAGCCGTCGATGCCACGCGATTTCCTCCAGTGGGCGCTCACGATACGGCCTGGGGGGCCTCACGGGATTCGGCTTTTTTCGTTGTCTTAGTTTAATTTACTAAGTACATTATTTCCGTGGGTCGCCATCCCCTGACGCACGAGGAGATCGAGGCCGAGCGGGCGCGGGTCGTCCAAGCAGCGGAGGCCCTCTTCGCCGCCCACGGCTACGAAGGCGTCACGCTGCGCGCACTCGCCCAGGCCCTCGGCCGCAGTCACACCGCGGCCTACCGCTACTTCGAGGGCAAGGCCGAGATCTTCGCGGCCACCCGCATCGCCGCCTACCGCCGCTTCGCCGAAGCCCAGGAGCAGGCGCTCCGCGCGACCGACGATCATCGCGAACGGCTCTCCCGCCTGGGCGAGTCCTACATCCGCTTCGGGCTCGAATCGCCCGACGCCTACCGATTGATGTTCGAGCTGAAGCGCCTCGCCGACTCCGACGCCACGCGTGAAGCCGAGGACCGCGCCTGGCAACCGCTCCGGGATGCGGTGAGCGATGCGATCGACGCCGGCGACCTTCAGGGAGATCCCGACGTCGTCGCCCACCTGCTCTGGGCCGGACTCCACGGACTGCTCTCACTGCACCTGGCGGGGAAGCTCCGCCACGGCGTCTCGTTCGAGGATCTCGCCCAACCCATGCGCACCATGCTGCGCGTCGGGAATCTCGGAACGCCTTGACGAACCGCGCGCCCCCGCCCGACGGGCGGACCCCATGCAAAGGGATCGCCACATGCACGATCAGCAATCGAAGGGCGCGGAACACGAGGTCGCGAAGCGTCCCGGCTGGTACAAGTTCGCGTTCTTTCTCGGGCGACCCCCCGAACTGACGGCGCGCCAATGGCGGGTGCTCGGCCTGGTCGCGATCGTCTCGCTCTTCGAGCAGTACGACGTCTACCTCTTCCAGCTGAACCTCAAGCAGATCCAGGCCGATCTCGCGATCGCGGAAGGCAGCCTCGGCTACCTCGGTTCGATCGTGCGGCTCGGCGGCGTGCTCGCGCTGCCGATCGCGCTGGCCGCCGACCGCTTCGGACGGCG